>JAJCZO010000296.1 GCA_029262355.1 Deltaproteobacteria bacterium | reverse complement strand
GCCACCGCCACCGCCGCCGGGTTTGCCGGCAGCACCACTCCTGCCCCCACGGGGGTATACGTCCCCCTCGACTTCGAGGAAGATGTCGCCGCCCGCACCATGCGCACCGTCGGCACCCCGACCTCCGAAATCGCCATCGTCACCGGAACCGCTGCCACCGTTACCGCCGCCACCACCATCACTTCCGCCTTGGCCGCCGCCACGGCGACCCTCGCCGCCGCTCCCGCCCGCTCCCGCTCCAGAGCCAGCGCCTTTCCCCCCATCCCCCGGCGTGCGCGACTTGGGACGAATGCAGACCGCGGCCTTCTGTCCATCGGCCCCGTTTCTGCCCCCCTGGGCGGTGGGAGGCCGGATGGCGGCCGGAGCGGCGGCCGCGCCGTGACCGACCACCACAGTGTTCCGAGAGAGGGTGATGATGCGGGACTTGTCGATCAACACTCCGATCGAGCTCTCACCGGGCTCGGTGGCGTCCGCCGTACGGATCGTGAAGCCGTCGATGATGATGGCGGTCGAGTCGGACACGAGAACGCCGCGCCGCCCTGCCTCGACCGTCGCCGGGAAGTTCTCGATGTCGCGGATCCACGTCGAAGGATCGAAGCTGCCATAGAGCTCGATTCGGCTGCGACCAAAGATCGACAAGACTTTCTGATCGAGGCCCGCCGCGCGGTAGAGACCGCCTGCGACGTAGATCTTGCCACCGGCCGGAATGGCCTCCAAAGCTCCCTCGATCGTCCGGAAGGGGAGATCCTTCGAGCCGTCGTTCGCATCGTCGCCGACGAGCTGATTGACGAAGTAGTTTCCGTCGCCGTCCTCGATCGGCCCGAAGATCGGCGCCTCGGCGAAGCGGCACTCGAGCGTGACCTCCACGTCGTTCGATGCCGTCTCGGCGCACCAGAGGAACGCCGGATCGCCGCCGCCGGGAAAGAACACGTTGCCGGTCACGGTACCGTCTTCGAGGTTGCGCGTGATCGCCCAGCGCTCACCACCGAGATCTTTGCTGATGAGAACACGCGCACCGTCGCGCGTGATCTGGAGACCGGACTGTCGATCGCCGCCGGACGTGTCTGAAGGGGGTTCGAAGAAGGAAAGAGGCAGCGTGACCGGTGTCCCGAGATCCGCCCAGTCGACGGCTCCGGCCGGGCGAAAGAACGACCTGGAGAGAGAAATCTCGGCCAGAAAGGACCAGGCCGCTTCGACGCAGGGCGCCTGCGCGCACAGGTCGGCTCCCCAGCACGAAAAGCTCTTGTCGTCGGTGCGGCCCTCGGTCACGTTCTCACACCACACGAATCGAGGCTCGCTGCCGTCGGCGAAGAAGACATTCCCCGTGAGAGTGTCGTCGGCGAGGTTCTGGGCGATCGCCCAGCGCTCCTCACCGATGTCCCTGTTCACGAGGTAGCGAGCTCCATCGTACGACGGGACGCTGTCGAGGGCCGCAGCCGGCTTCGCGACCACGCTCAGCGCGGCCCCGATCGCCAGAACGGACGCTACGAGTACGCGGCGCGAGGGATGCCTCTCTCGATTCATCATGCGCCCACGGTAGAAGGAGGTCCGTGCGGCGCGTATCCCCCAGGTGGGCTAGTCCATCTGGGCTACGGCGGGACACCGCCTGCACGCCAGCCTCCCCACCCATCACGTTCGACGGGATCCGGCACAGCGGAGCCACGTGAGCGCATCACGGACCGCGACGTCGACGGGGCCCGGGCGGGCGCGGTTCCCCGCGGATGCTCTCGCGCATGAACCGACCACGAAGCCGCCCCGCGCGCCCGGTTGGCGCGAGAACATTGAATCGACGCAGCATTTCGTCGAAGTCTAGGCCCCATGCGAGCCCACAGTTCTCGTCGCTGTTCGGTCGACACGTACGACCCGGCTCGAGCGTGCTCGTCGATGGACGCCGGGTCTCGGGGGCCGTGAGTTGCGCACGTGGCGGGAGGCTTCCGAAATGTGGTGGCGAGGAGATCCTGATCCGGCTGAGCGGAATGCCAGAGGAGGCCGGCATGCACGTCATCCAGGTCCAAACGCCCAGCGGCCTACAGAGCAGCGAGTTCCCGCTCTTCGTCGGGCCGCTGTTCTGAGGCTGCGACCTCGCAGGGCGGTGGGAAGCTCCCCCCGTCGCCAGGCACGCCCCTTCGCACCCGATGCCTGCGATTGCGATGCGTCGCGAGAGTACCCGACGATCGCTTCGTTTGCGCGCCTTGGCCTCAGGAGCGTATCGACGCACCTGGCTGCGTCCGGAGCTCCTCAACAACCGGCTAGGGCTCGGCGCACGGAGCCGCCACGGGGGGTTCGACCGCTCAACGTCCTGCCACGCCACTCCCAACGGGATTGCAGTTCTTGATCGTCACCCTGCCCTGCAGAAGGTTCCCCTTCGAGTACTCGCGGAAGTGGCACGTGTTCGTCGCGGGATCGAAGCTCTCGGTCCAGAGGTTGTCTTCCTTCCACGTCGAACCGATGTGACGCTCGCCGTCCGGAACCGTCAACGTCATCACGCCGCCCCATCGCTTGACGAAGACCTGCTGGAAATGAAACGCGTACGCGCCCCAACCAGCGGCGAGAACCAGCAGCGCGACCACGACCGCGGGCTTCCAGGCTTGCATCTTGACGCCGATGACGCCGAGCGCGAGCAGGGTGAGAATGAATACGGCAGCCCAATAGGCATACGTGACCACGATGCACTTCCTTTCGGTGAGGTCCTCGGACCAACGTACCGGTCGGACGATGGCGAGTCGACGTCCTGCACGACGAAAGACGCGAGAACGACTGCCGGCGCCACCGCCCAGCCTCCCGACCGTAGGGCCGCACTCACGCGACGCAGACGGCCTCCTACTGCAGCGCCTTCAATAGGCGTACCGTGCCCGCCCCGTTCGCGAGATTCTTCTTGAACGGCGCCGTGAAGCTCGCCTCGAGGCAAGTCGGCACGGTGTCGTGGATGACCTGAACGCGAATCGACGTCACGGTGCCCGGCACCGGGACCTGCGCCTCCGGCAGATTCTCCCCGAGCCCCTTCAGCACGACGGTCGGCTCCTTTGGCTCGCCGAACTTGCCGGCCTTCGCCTTCACCTTGGCGATACCCGCCCCGGGCCCATGACTCGCGCTGTACTTGAACCCAGCGCCCTTCGACAGTGCGCTCCACCGATACCGATGGGGCCCGATGGGATACGCGGCCTCGAGCTGATCGTCGTAGTAGAGGCACATCGTCGTCCAGGCGTCGTCGGTCGGGTCGCCGAAGGCGGCGCCATCGCGCGGCGTCGCCCCCTTCACCTTCAACTTGATGATGTCCTTCACGTCGTCGGAGCGATCCTTGATCAGGAGCAACGCCTTCGTCGACGCATCACAAGAGCCGCGCGGCGAAGCGCCACACGCCCCCGAGGGCTCGGGGATCGGATCGCACACGTCTCCGAGGCCGTCACCGTCCGCGTCCTCCTGGCCCGTGTTGGGGACGGCCGGACAGTTGTCGCAGGGGTCCCCGATCGCATCCGCGTCGCCATCCTCCTGTGTAGGATTCGCGAGGTGCGGACACAGATCGCAGGCGTCCCCAACGAGGTCGCTGTCCGTATCCTGCTGGTCGGGGTTCGTGACGGCCGCGCAGTTGTCACACGCGTCGCCGATGCCACCGCCGTCGGAGTCCAGCTGGCTCGGGTTGGCATCCTTCGAGCAGTTGTCGACGCCGCCGGTCACTCCATCGAGGTCCTCGTCGATCGAGGCCGGAGTAGAAACCGCGTACGAGTCGAGATCAGCGGAGACCACGGTGGTCACGAAGCTCGGCGCGCCTCCCGCCGTATCGAGGGTCGCTACAGTGAAGTACGTCTCGGCGAACTCCACGAGAAGGAGCCGGTTGTATTCGGCGGCGCCACTCAGAAAGACAGGGATACTCGTGCCCGGAACCTGAGAGATCCGTCCGTCCAACGAATGCAGGTGTCCCGCGAAAACCGCGGCTACGTTGGCGCTCGCGATGGCCGCCTGGAAGCCCGGGTCGTTCATGGACCAGTGCTGTTGGTGGTCGTGTAAGTTGATGATGATCCGTTTCTCGGCAGCGGTCGCATCGGCCAGATCCTGCGCGAGCCAGCCGATTGACGACGTGACCCCGATGGCGGGCACCTCGTAGGTCGGATAGTTGTGGAGCTGGACGAAATGCCAACCCCGATAGTCCCATGAGTATGCAAGGCTGTTCGGATCGAACGAGTGCACGTTGGACGGCAGAAAGTTCGCCACGGTTCCGCAGCCGACCATCGATCGGACGTAACGCGCCGCGTGGGCGGCGCAGCTGTTGTTGCCGAAAACGCTCCAATCGGCGATCTCGACGCCGAAACAGTCGCCGACGTTGTTGGCGTAGTCGTGATTGCCGAGTCCCGGATAGACCGGCAGCTGCATCACGTCGGGATCCGCGAGCTCGTAGGCCGGATCATAGTACTCGCGGTACCGGTTCAGCTGCCAGCCGTGCCAGAACGCCGTCAGATCCCCGTTCACGATGACTCCGACCGGAGCCAATACCGGCAGAGAGCCGCTGTTCGCGACCGCCGCGGGCCACGTCCCGAGCGACTCGATCGTGGCCATCGCTTGGGCAAACCAAAGATTGGTCTGGCGCCCGTAGGCCAGGACGCAATTCTCGGGCGTATCCGTGCACCCCGGATCGCTGCCCCACGGCATCTGGGTGTCCGACGCGATCACCATCGTGAACGGATCCTGCACAGGCGGCGGGATGCGGGGCCGTGTGAAGCTCGTCGCATCACACCGCGGAACGTGGCGACCCGGGCGACACTCCCCCGCCTCATACGAGAACCCCGTCGTGCAGTACGGCTGATGGAGCGGCCCGGCGCCCGAGGCCCCCGTCGCTACAGCGAGCGCCACCAGTGGCACGAGGAGAAGGCTCCGGAGCGGGGCGTCGGACGCGGCAGGTACTCTCATGCGATGTTCTCCTCCGCGCACCAATCGGAAGCGCGCTCGCCAGGAGACTACCCGAACCGGCGCGACGTGCGCACGTGAAAATGCCCGGCGCGCTCAACTCATTCGCACCGCTAGGCCGAGCGGCCCGAAGGCCTGTCGGGAGCTCGCAGCCGGAAAGCTGCAAGCGCGGAAGCGGCGTCCTACCCCTCGGAACGCACGGTATGCCCGCTGCTCCGTAGTCTCGCCGCCGCCTCTTCGACGCGATCGGGTCCGCCCACCAGGTGGGCGTCGAAGAAGGCGACCATCATCTCAGCCGCCTCGACGAGCAGCGGGTCGGGCTCGTCGGCGAAGCGCTCGATCATGTTGATGTGATTACCGCCGACCATCTCGACGAGGATCTTCCGTCCCGCCAAGGCCGCGTGGAACGCACGCGTGTCTTCGACCGGGATCGGAAAATCGACCTCCCCCTGGAAGGTCAGTGTAGCGGGCCCGGAAGCCGTGAATGGCTCGCCGAAGAGTGCTTCCACCGCCGACGCCGCTGGCTCGACGTACACCGTCGCCTCGATGCGGGCATCACGGCAACAGCGCACCCGCGATGCCGCGAGCACGGTGGTTCCACCCAACGAGTGGCCCATCGCCCCGACGTTCCGCTCGTCGATTCGCTGGTACAGCGAGTCCGCGGGATCGCGAGTCGCGTTGGCGAGAGCGTCGAGAACGAAGGAAAGATCCGCCGGCTGCTGTCTCGCATCGATGATGCCGTTCCCGAAACCACCGGGAGCGTCCTGGTTTGTGAGGGGGAAGGAGACGGCGGCGACAACGTAACCCGCCGCCGCGAGGCGCTCGCCGATCGCATCGAAGCGCTCGGTGCGGCCACCGAAACCGTGCGCGAGGAGAATCAGAGCGCAGCGACTCCCGTTGCAAGCGGGTCGCCGCAGTGCGCGATTGGCGTACCAGAGACGCGTTTCCAGACGTCGCTCCGTACTCCCGGCAAAGTCCCCGTTGGCGGGCGTCGATCGCGTGACGTCGATCAGAGAGCGCAGCTCCTGACGAACGTCTTCGAGAGCAATCTCGGAAGGGACATCCCGAGTAGCGTCGTCGCCGCACGAGACCATGAACATGAGCGCGACGAGAACGGAGGCGAGCGGGTGCCTGGAGGTCGACATGAAGGACTACTGACCAAGAACCGGCCCGTGAGTAAAGGCCCTCGTGGACCGCCTTCGATATGACACTCGGCGGCGCAGCTCTGCGCTTCAACCCAGCCGGAGCCCCGCACCCGCAAAGTTCAGCGTCGCCATGATCGCGTCGACGACGAAGATGAAAAGCATCGGGCCCTGAAGAACGTGCCAGTAGGACTCTCCGATGCGCCCCCCACGCTTCGCGACCGGTAGATTGATCACAAATTGCGTCAGGTGCGCAGTACCAAAGGCAAACAGGAGGATGCCTTGCTCGGCAGGCGCAACGAACAGGTCCCCCCGCGCGAGGAGCATCACGGAGAGGAGCGAGAACGCGAGATTCATCCCGCCCAGAAACGGCAGGGCGGCGGACATGGTCGCGAAGATCGGCGAAGAGCGAGCCGACCGGGGGATCAGAAGCTTGGCCGCGGTCTCCCGCTTCACGGCGAAGTACCAGAAGGCCGCACCGAACCAGAGGGCGTTCAGCAAGAGAGTCGCTCGATACACGGTCTCGATCATTCTCGCCCCTTTGGCTGTCAGTAGTGCGGCGGCGGAGGCTCTTCCTCCGGATCGACATCGCCCGGGGCCCGGCTGTCCAAGCCCTCACTCAGCCTTTCGACTTCGGCCACCAAGATGTCGATCTGGTTCTGTTGTCGAATCACCACGGAATTGAGCTCTTCGATCGTGTTCTCCTGATGAAGGATCTTGCTCTCCAGAACCTGGAACCGCTCATCGACTTCTTCGAGGATCTCGTCGTTCTCCATGCTCCCCTTCCCGACCGCGACGTTCGTTGCGGCTCCCGATTCTGTCGCAACGTTCCAACAGTCGCTCACCTCGCGTTGAGCGCGTCGTTCTTCCAGTACTTCGTTCCGGTGAGATCGGCCGCCAACATGAGGCCCTTTTCCGTAATCTGGAACACCGCGATCCCATGCTTGAAGGTTGCGCCGAGGTTCGCACCCTCATCCGCTGCCACGACCGACCCGCCGCCTCCGACGTCCCAACCCTCGTCCACGAACCGTCGAAACTTGGACTTGCTCTGGAACAAGAACACGACCTGATACCACTGGGCGCCCATGCCAACGTTGACGCCGCCGCTGGCCATCTTCATGTACGTACGCGCCCCGGTTGCGCGCTCGACCGCAATGCCTGCACCAAACCCGGTGGTAATCATGAAGGACATCTTTCGGGTATCGAAGACCGCGTATCCGAAGCTCTCGTCGTAGAGTCTCTTGGCCGGCGCACTCCGGGTGAACAGCTCCTTGAGGGTACGGGATGCCATGGCATCGATCTCCGTGCGCGAGGTGTCCGAAGAGGCGGCATCCGCGACCGCCTCCGCCCCGTCGGAAGCCGCGTTGCCGACCGCCCCTGCCCCGTCCGTGGCCGCGTCGCCGACCGCCCGGGCCGTGTCGGATGCACCCTTCTTGATCGTGTCCCACATCCCTGCCGACGCCGGCAGCGGCATGGCCAGAAACAGAACCGCGACGATAGTTGCTCTCATTCTCGGTACCCCCTCGAATCTCGAGTGTCGGCAGAAGCCTGCGCCGCACGAAGACTCCATAACTGACACCACCACGACTTCATCCACGTCCGTCGGCAGACCTCGTCGCAGCCACTCCCCACGCATCGGCTTGCTCTCGCACGTGGCCCCAGACCAGGAGGATGGAGAATCATCTCCTCATTCCTGGCGCTTGAGTCACCGTCGCGTCGGCCATAGAGTTCGGCGGAGCATGGGCGGCAGCGGCAAGACCTCCCCGGTGACTGCCATCGGCATCGCCGGCGCGTACGTGCTTCTCGCTACGGTCCTGCCCGATCCTGCGCGAAACGACCCCACTTCCTCACCCTTGTGGCTGGCTGCGGGCGTCGCCCTCGGCGGGCTGACGGTTTGGGGGATCCGGCTGTGGCCAGTGGTCACGATCTCTTCCCTCCTCGCCTCGGCGTGGCTCGAAACGCCCCCCGCGGCGGCCGCCGTCGTCGCACTCGCGCGCACGAGCGAAGCCGTATTCGGAGCGACGCTTCTGCGCCACTTCCGCTCTCAACGGCGCGCGTTTGCCAGCTCACAGGGCCTTCTGCGGTTCCTCGGCTTCGGCGTACTGGTTCCGTCCATTGCCGCGAGCCTGGCCGGCGGCGTGGCACTCCGAATCCTGGGGCTCATCCCGACCGCGAGTCTGACCGACATCTGGGTCCATTGGGCCGTAGGCGACAGCCTCGGAATCCTGGTGATGGGCTCGTTCATCCTCGCCTGGCGAGAGAGACCCGTGACGCCCATGGCGGGCGATACCTTCTCCAGTCGCGTCGCATTCGGCGTCGCGTTGGGGGTTCTCGTCGCTTCCGGACTCCCCCCCGAGCTTTCGCCCGGCCCACGCCTCGTCCGTCTCCTCCTACTGGCCGCACTGATGTTCTGGAGCGGGTCGATCTTCGGCGCACGCGGCGCCACGACCCTGAGCCTCATGCTGTTCTGCGCTTACCTCGTGCGAAGCGCCAACGGATACCCCTTCTACGTCGCCGCGGGAGGCGCGGTCGACTTGGTGGGGTTCCTTCTGACGACGGCACTCTTGGCGCTGGTGCCCCTCAGCCTCGCGACGGTCGCTCGCCAGCGCGCGCAGCTGAGTACGAGGCTCGAGCGGCAGAAAGCGCGGCTGAGCGCCACCGTGAAGAACCTCGCGACCCGCGATGACCATCTCCAACGAGCGCAAAAGCTGGCCCACCTGGGTAGCTACGAGGTGAACCTGGTCACGGGCGAAACGTACTGGTCCGAGGAGATGTTGAAACTCCTCGGAGTCGAACCCTCCTCGGATCTCCTATCCATGACCGGCTTCGTCGACCGGTTCATTCACCCCAGCGATCGAGGTCGCATGCGAGATACGTTCCGACGAGCGCTCGAGGAGAGCGGTGAACTCGAGATCCAATGTCGCGTGATCCGCCCGGACGGCGAGGTTCGCCATGTTCAGACCTCCATCCAATTCACCCGAGACGAATCCGGCAGCATGGCCCGCGGCGTGGGGACCCTTCGCGATGTGACCGACGCGTTCATTGTCGAGACCAAACTTCAGAAAAAGCAGAAGACCGAAACCCTCGGGTCCCTCGCGGGCGGGATCGCCCACGACATGAACAATCTACTATGGGTGATCCTCGGCAATGCCGAGAGGCTCGAGAGACGGGTCGGATCAGGGGAGGCGAACGCGTCGTTGGTCGGCGAGATCAAGACCGCGGGCGCAAGAGCAAGCGAGTTGGTAGATCGCATTCTGCGGTTCGCACGTGCGACCGACGCGACCGGCGAGCGAGCGAATCTCACCGCGATTTCGAAGGAGGCCTTGCCCCTCGTGCAACGATTGGCTCCAGCGAACATCGAGGTCCGCTTCGAACAGTCAGAAGAGCCCCTCTGGGTTCGGGGAGACACCTCACAACTCACGCAGATCCTGATGAACCTGTGCACCAACGCGCTGACCGCAATTCACGGAGATGGGACCCTTACGATTCGCCTACGCGCAACGGCGAACGGCGATGCCGTATTGGAGGTGGAGGACACGGGCATTGGCATCCCACCCGAGAACCTCGAGCGAGTCTTCGACCCACTGTTCACCACAGCTGCTCCCGGACGCGGCACGGGCCTCGGGCTCGCTACGGTAGCCGCGATCGTCGGCTCGAACGGTGGGCGGGTCGAGGTCGGCAGCAAGGTCGGGAACGGGTCGCGCTTCCAGGTCCACCTTCCGACCACCGCGCCCGGACCCGACGACGACGAGCCGCCATCCCCCAGCAGCGTCCCAAACCCCTTACCGTCGAACAGAGCTCGCATCCTGGTCGTCGACGACGAGCCACAAGTCCTGCAACTCATGATGAGGCTGCTGCGTGACTCGGGTCACGAGACGACGTCCGCGAATGACGCGAGAGAAGCTTTGGAGATCCTGCGTTCGCGGCGGCACGACTTCGATCTGATGCTCACCGACCAACAGATGCCCGGAATGACCGGGGACGCCCTGATCGAAGCAGCGCGACAGACAGCCCCCGGCCTCCCGGCAATTCTCGTGAGCGGTTATCACGATCCTTTCAATGCCAACGATCCTCCCGACGACGTTCTTCGAAAACCACTCGGCCCCAACGATCTCGTCGACCGGGTCGACCAGGTGCTGCGCTCCGAGCGTGCGGTCGCCTTTCGGCGACGACGACCCGACGCAAGAGTGCCGAGTCCGGCCGATTCGCGCATCTGAGGTTCGGCCCCCCGGCTGTCGTGTACGTTCGTTCGAGCAAGGACGCGCGAATCTTTGGAGTTTGCGCGGTTGTGTTCCGAGGCGTTTCTTCTTCTATTGGCAGGATGAAACCAACCGATCGACGACCGCGCGCACAGGACACGATGCTGGCTCACATCAGCGGCTACTGGATCTCCCAGCTCGTGTTCGTCGCGGCTTCGAAAGTCCCCCGCGCACCGAGCTGAGGGGCCGCGAGGAACTCGCTCGGGAGCTTCTTCGAATCTGTTCCGCGAGGTGCCGATGCCTATCTGATGAAGTACATCATCCATGAACTGGAACGATCATCAGTGTCGCACGATCTTGCGCCAGTGTCGGCGAGCCATGGCCCCCGGAGGGCGAGTCCTGGTCGTCGAGCACATCATCCAGCGCGGCAACAAGCCCGACTGGGCCAAGCTGCTGGACATCAACATGCTTGCCATCACGGGCGGTCAAGAGCGCACCCGCGAGGAATTCGCCGCACTCTTCGACCGAGCCGGGCTGCGGCTGAAGCGCGTCGTCCCAACCAAGTCGGCGATGTCGATCCTCGAAGCCGTCGCCAAGTGAGGGAGAGCTCTCCTCACCGCGACCTGCCCGAGCCGGAGCCCGGTCGGCCATCTCGGTGAGAGTGCGAAGTTGCGCCCGGGCGGCAGGTCGCCGTAGGCTCTCTGCATGTCGACTGCAGCCCTCCGAAGCCTGGTCGCTACGATCCTCGCGGGGTTGATGAACCTCGCCTTGCCCGGAGCTCCCTCGGTAGCCTCACCTGCCCCGGGCGACCTCGATCCGAGCTTCGGCACCGGCGGCGTGGCGCTGGCACCGATCGGCATCAACAGCATGGCGTTCGACGTCACGACGCAGCCCGACGGCAAGCTCGTGGCGGTCGGCGCAACCTTCAATTCGACGATTTTCGATGGCGCCGCGTTCGCCGTCGCGCGGTTCGACGCCGATGGCTCGCTCGATCCAACCTTCGGAACTGTAGGCGTAACGACGACGCCGATCGGCATTCCAACGACCTGCTGCGACATTCTCGAAACGCACGCGAAGGCGGTCGCCGTCCAGGCCGATGGCAAGATCGTAGTGGCTGGCAAGGCGATGGTCGCCATCGGCCCAGTGACGAGTGCGGCGCTCGTCCGTTACGAATCCGACGGAACACTCGACGTGACCTTCGGGATCGGCGGCATTCTGATCGAACCCGCGGTCGAGAGCTTCGAAGACGTATTGATCCAAACCGACGGCCACATCGTCGCGGCGGGCAGCAGCGTCCACGGCGCTCTTGTGAACACCGGCGCCATCGCGCGATACGACAGCACCGGATCGCGGGATGCGACGTTTGGGACCGGCGGCGTGGTCGTCACCCCCGACCTGCGCACCATCGAGATGCTCGGAGACGGTCGACTCGTCGCCGCCGGAGGAACCGGCGGCGTAGGAAACGGGGACTTCTGGCTCGGCCGCTTTCTCAGCAGTGGCGCGACCGACGAAACGTTCGGCACCGCCGGCGAGATCGTCACCGATTTCGGTGGCTCGGAGATCGCACAAGCGATATCGATCGACCCGAGCGGCACCATCGTCGTGGGCGGTGGCGCGCGGTCGTCCGACGTTCTCGACTACAGCGAGATCCGTGTCGCCCGATACGGCTTCGCCGGTGCCCTCGACGTGACGTTCGACACCGACGGCAAGGTCCAGACGTTCGTCGGAAACCCGACCATCATCCCCACGCCTCCGTTCGTGATCCAATTGGCCGCAGTGAACGCGCTCGCCACCCAACCGGACGGATCAATCCTGGTAGGCGGCACGCTCGCGTACGACTTCTACGGCTTCTCCATCCCTTTCGTGTTCACGCTGGCGCGCCTCGCGCCCGACGGAAGCCTCGACACCAGTTTCGATTCCCATTCGGTGGCAAGCCTCTCCGCGGTGTCCGCCATGGCCTTTCAGCCAGGTGCGCTGGTCGTCGCCGGATGGTCTGGCCCAATCTCGACCCCCATCGAACTCGGGCTCGCTCGGCACGTCCTCGATGGAGACAGCTGGCCGCCCTGCGGCAACGGCATCCTCGATCTTGGTGAAGACTGCGACGGCGGGAACGTGAGCGCCGGCAGTTGTTGCTCCGCTTCGTGCGAGTTCCAAAGCGTGGGAAGCCCCTGCGCGCCGGGCAGCGCATGTTTGGCTGGCAGCACGTGCGACGGGGCCGGCTCCTGCACCGAGGCACCCCCTGTACCGGCGATGGGGTGCAAGCTCACCGTCGGGAGCGCGGCGGGGCGGCTCATCCTGAAGAGTGGAGTGAAAGGCGTGCCCAAGCTGACCTGGAAATGGAAGAAGGGCGAGGAGACCCTGCTCGGCGACTTCGCCGATCCCGCCGGACGCGACGACTACACGCTGTGTCTCTTCAACGGGCAAACCGCCACCGCGTTCGAGATTCCCGCCGGGGGGACGTGCGCTGGGTCGCCGTGCTGGCGAGACCGGCCGAAGGGACCGCAATACAAGGACCGCGACACGACACCGCACGGAGTACGCACAGTCGTTCTCAAAGCCGGAGCCGCCGGCCACGCGAGCATTATCCTCAAGGGAAAGGGCGCCAACCTGAACCTCCCGACATTTCCGATCGACCTTCCGGCCGTCGTCCAGCTCCACGCCGAGAGCGGGGCCTGCTGGGAATCCACGTTCGAGACATCCGGCATGCGCAAGAACGATCTGAAGACCTTCGTCGGAACCAGCAGCATTCCCTGAAGGCACACCCATGGGAGCCGCCGAGAATCGAAAGCTGATCGAGAGTTGGTATCGCGCACTCGAAGCGGGAGACCTCGACACGATCGCCGACCTCCACGCAGACGACGTGGTCTACAACCTCGTGGGTACAACCCCCGTCTCCGGCCAGTGGGTCGGCAAGGAGGAGTGCGTAGGCGGCATCATCAACGAGAAGCTGCTCACCGCACTCGTCGCCGAGGAGGTCAGGTTCGGCAAGAAGTGGCGCATCATGTGCGCCGACGACAGCTGTGTCGTCGGACTCATGCAAGGAGGCGGACCAACGAAGTCCGGCGAGCGCTACGACCAGACGTACTGCGAGATCTTCACGATCCGCGACGGCAAGATCGCCGAACTTCACGCGTTCCTCGACACGGTCCTGGTCGAACGCTGCCTGAACGACAACCCCCTGCAGAATCCGGAAACGAAACCCAAGCGACCGTTCGCCTTTTAGCCAGCGGGCCCGTCCTGCCTGCCCCGAGCGCAAAACGAGGGCGGCGCGTCTCGGCGCGCCGCCCTCTCCACTCATGAGCCCCCAAGCTCAACCGGGCCGAGGCCGAAATCGTCACCGCCCAGCCGGTTGACGTCGGTGAACTTCCCGTCGGTGTATCCCGCCGCGTCGAGTGTAGGCAGAGGCCCGGGCTTTGGCGAAACGCCGGTGACCTTCCCGTCATGATCGCGACACGTGCAATCCGCCGCAGGCATGTTCCCGTCCGCACAACGCATTTTCAAGCAGAGTGAGTTCTTCGGCAGACCGATGATGTGACCCTGACCACAGGTACAGCCCGAACCCGCGACGGCCGCCAGAGAAGCATCACTGCACAGAATGAGCCCGCACTCGGTAGGCTGGCGCCTCGGGCCGAGCCGGTCGCCGCAGAGACCAAAGCCCTTCTTGCTCTTTACCGGCTCATCGCCGGTGGGCCGCGAGACCCAGTCGAGGCGACGGGTGAGGTTCTTGCGATCGGGACGACCAAGCGCCCTCGCCGCGTCCTCGAGCAACTTCTCCGAGCAGGCCCGCACGGCGCTCAGCTGCTTACCCACCGACGAACACGAGTGATCGCAGGCCGCCCCCTCGGCACAATCACCACGTCCGCCTCGTTGCCAGATCTGGAACAGTGCTCGGCTTCCGTCCGGAGTCGTGGAATTCCCCGACCGGTTCATCAAGTTGCGGATTCGTCGATACGAACCCTTGGTGCCGTCCCAGTTCACTCTCACCGTGCCGTCGTCGTCGGTATCGAAACTGACCGTGACCTTGCCGTCCTTGCTCCGCACGCCAGTGCTACCGGCTTCCTTCGGTTTCGCAGGGGTCACCAGCGGCGTCTGGGCCAGCTTCTTCTTCTTTTTTTTCTTCTTCTTCTTGGGCTTCTTCGCCGGCTTCCGCTTCTTCTTGCCCCCCTTCGGAGTCTTCTTCTTACCTCCCTTGGCGAAGGCGCATTCGCTTCCCGTGGGCACACCGCGCAGCTCGCCGTCCGCTGACGGAAGGGGGTTCCCTCGAAGGCCGATTGGGCTCTTGAGAGCATCGACCATACAACCGGTGTAGTTCTCAAATGGCGACTTCGCGCGATTGAACTCCACGTTCACACAACGATCACCTACGTTCGGCATTCCCTGACGCGCTCCGAGATCGCCGCCCTGGCAGATGCTCTCCATGTCGGTGCGCGCGCCCTTCCCGAGCGAGGCCCAGCGCTTCGTGGTCTCCGTCCATCGATCATTGGCGCCGGCTCGCGCGTCGAGCAGCTGCTTCTTCCCAACCGGCGATGCGCACGGATTCAACGGGCACGTATAGCGGGGCCCACCCGGCAGAGAGTCGCGGCCACGCGAGAGCATCCCCGCCAGCGCACAGTCGCCCAGGCCCAACGCGCGCGGGTCGCCCAGCGAGTCGAGAAACGCGCCGAGGTCGATGCACAGAGGATCCAGCCCATCGCTCGCGCAGCTCGTGAAACCGATCAACATCCCTTCGCGCCGATCCCAGAGCATCAGTTCCCCCGTCGCCCACCCCACGGTCGAGATCGTACTGCCCAGTGTGGCCGCGTTGTCGACGAACCACCGCCAGCTGCTGGAGCCTTCGCCGAGGTGCTTGCGTGCGTCGAGAACGAGAACCTGTACCGGCGCCAAGGCGCGCACCAAGATCGGTACGAGTGCGTCGCGCCCATGAGCGAAGAGGTCGTCACGAACTCTCGCGAAGGCGTCCAACAACGCAAGCTCGATTCCCTCGAGCTGTACGTCGCTGACACATACGACCTGGCGCGCAATGCGTTCCAGCTCAGCGGCGACCGCTGCCCCATCCTCGGAAAAGGGCTGCACCAAAGCAGAGCCGTAGGTGTACAAGAGACGTTCGGAGATCAGGTCGCCCGCGCATCCCGGGTCGTCCTCGAGGCCGGGAACCACGGTGTGCGCGTTCGCCCCAACGCGCCGTCGCACCTCGATGTGCATCTCCAGCATCGCCAACTGGAGAGGCTCGTCGATCAGCATCGCGGAGACGCTCGACGACGGAACGGCGTCCCAGGCCACGTCCCGGGCTTCGTCGAGGCGAACCTCGGCGTTCCAGTGTTCGATGGAAGCGACCACGTACTCCCCGAGCACGCCTGCGGGAATCTCGTCGTCGGGAAACGTTCCAACGTCGTCGCCCGATCCTTCGAACTCCCCCAGGTCGACGTCTTCGGCGTCGCGCTGCGCGAGGTACGCCTCGCGGTCGCGCAGGTCGACCTCGTTCACGACCGGCTCGGCCGCGCGCGCAGAGGCGAAGACCCTCTTGTCGAGCCCTGGAGCGCTCACGATCGGACCGATGTCTCCCGCACGAAACGTGGGGGGGAAATCGAATGGGGCGGCGCCCACCGAAGCCGCCGCGCTTGCGACGAGACACACCGCTAGCAGTGGTGTTCGTAGACGTGATCCGAACCGTTTCATGAGAGATCCCCCTCGCCCTTGGGCACTAGGCGCACCTGTTCCGTACGCGGCACGCGCGGTATCCTGCGCGCGTCGCGAGGCGCGACGATTGAGAGGCGTACGCCGCAGCTCCGTCGCCGCGTGTCACCCCGGACCCGCGCTCAGCGCAAGCAGCGTGCCGCCGAGCACGATCCAAAAATCCTCTCGATTACGGAGCGCTGAGGGGGGGCCGAGGCGCTAAGCGCGAGACGCGGCTCCGCAAAGCCGGCTATGCGATCTGCCAAGCGGAGGTGGCAGGGCTCGAGGCACAGCCCGCCCATTGTCGGAGACGATGCCCGACGGCCCGTGTGACTGCCATCACATGATCATGCGATCCCTTGATGAGCGCAGGTCCGAGACCGAACCAGAGCCTCGACTCGGCAATGGGGCATGGCAGCTCTCGTTGCCCCTGTCGCATGCCGGACATCTCCCAGGCTACGTCGCGCACCTCGTCTACCTCCGAGAACACGGGCTCGCGATTGCGCTCCTCGTGAATGGCGATTACGGCGCAAAGGCAGTCTGAGCCTGGCGGAGTCACTCCTACCGATGAGACGGGCCGCGCGCGCGGCCGCGACACCAGAGAATCGGGAGACGGCTCCCGCTCGTGTCGCGTATCCGAAATGGCGGGTACGTGAGCGCGTCGAGACGCTCCGCTGGCACGGCGCGCAAAGGAGCGCTGGCCGGGTGCCGAACGCGATCGAGCGCAGACAACCAGCGGAGATGAATCGGCCTCGCCACGGGTTAGAGCATGTCGTGCACGCGGAACCACGTGAGCGCATCACGGACCGCGACGTCGACCGGGCCCGGGGCGTACCCGAGCTCGCGCCGCGCCTTGTCCGACGACACCACGTATCCCTCGCAGTAGCCCCAGCGGACTCGCATGCTGTTGATGAGGGCCTCCTTGCCGGACAGAAGCTCTTGGAGATCACCCAACCAGCCGGCCACCGTCGCCAAAGCTCGCGGCATCGAGAAACGCGGCGGCGAGACGAGAGCTTCGCGAGCGATGAGTTCCATGATCTCTCGGTAGCCC
This sequence comes from Deltaproteobacteria bacterium, assembly GCA_029262355.1. Lineage (GTDB taxonomy): Bacteria > Desulfobacterota > Binatia > UBA12015 > UBA12015 > VGTG01. The sequence continues at coordinate 8,641 of JAJCZO010000296.1, read as the reverse complement.
ATGTTCTCGCACCCGAGGATGTACACCTCCCCCCGGCCACCCTTCTCCCAGGCTGCGATCATCCCGCGAGCGACGTCACGCACATCGACGAAGTTGTTGAGCCCCGGCGTGTACCCGGGGACCTGGCCCCGAACGACCGAGAGGATCATGAGGCCCGAACTCGGTCGGGAATCGAACGGCCCGAACATGAATGCTGGACAGACGACGACCGCGTCGACATCCTCAGCTGCGGCCGCCAGTACCATCTCCTGGCTCTGGCGCTTGGTGGTTGCGTAGCCATCGTCGAGCCCGAAGTCGGCGAGATTCCACGGATGCGTCTCGTCAATGGGTCGACCGTCCGTCGAGATCCCGATGGCCGTCGTGGACGAGCAGTGGATCAATCGTTTCACGCCACAAGTGCGAACCGCATCGAGGACATGGCGCGTGCCCTCGACATTGACCGCCTGCATCCGTGGCGTCACGGCCGCGACGACCTCGATCTCGGCGGCGCAATGGAAGACCGCGTCCGCATCCTCGAATGCCCGGACCAGGCTCTCCGGCTCCCCCAGATCGGCCGCCACCCATTGGATGGGAACGCCGTCCAGGTGCGAAACTTGGCTCGTCGCTCGGCGAATGCAGCGAACCGAATGACCGCGCTCGGCCAGCAAGAAAGCCAGGTTGGACCCGAGAAGACCCGTCGCTCCCGTGATCGTGACCCGCATCGGCCGAGCGTAGCAGGAGAGCAGGAGCGGGAGCGACCGCATGGGCCTCCGACCGGGCGCGATGAGATCACCGGGACCGGCCCGGCTTGATTCTTCCGGTCGAAACGGGGAACTTCGCCGCCGAGGGACGCGACTCGGGCCCTCTTCCAAGATGCCCGCCAAGAACTACGACCTATGGATCGCGCGGGGCCTGACGCTGGGGCCGGTTGCGCTCGCGTTCCCGGTCGCTGGGTTTCTGGTCTTCGGCGGGGGAGCCGACCGCAACCAAACGGCGGACATTCTCGCGGTCGTCTACTCATTCGGGCTCTTCGGAGGCTTCACCACATCCCTGTGGCCGCTGCCGAGCCTTCGTTCCTGGACCCCCTTCGAGCGCATCGAGTCGATGTGCCTCCTGTTCTTGATCGTCTCGGCCGTGACTCATCTGAGTTGGGAACTCGTGTGGCTTCTGTTCCACGACACGATCGCGGCGTCGCGCGACGCCGCATGGGCATACCCCTGGTGGGCCTACATCGACGGCGGCGACATGCGATACGCCCAGGCCACGTCGACTCTGATCGTCATGGAGACCCTATCGGTGATCAACGGCTGCATCGCCGCAACCGGCCTGTTCCTCTGGTACCGGTCGGCGGGCAACGATTTTCGGGCGCCGTTGCTCTTCATGGCGACGGCCATGGTGCACCTCTATTCCACGTCGCTCTACTTCGGCGGCGAGATCGTCGACGGCCTGCCCAACGTCGATACGAGCAGTGTGCTCGACACGTGGATCAAGTTTGGGCTCGCCAACGCGCCGTGGATCGTCTTCCCCTGGTTCGTTCTCTACTGGGGCCAGAGACGGCTGCGAGGTGCTCTCGGACGATCGACCTGACCGATCGGATTCCCCTTACTGCTACTGAGCCTCGCCCCGTGGAGGCGCTCACAGGGAGGCTGTCCGGACGAACCCCGGAGCACGCCGGTGATCGAGGACACGGTCACCAAGGGCCACACAGAACCTCCGTACACGACCCGAGCGCCCTCGTCTGTGAACACCCCACCTCGATTTCTGGGAGCTAATCACCGGTCGGAAACTTTCTCGCGACCTCTTCACTTTCGCACTCGACTTCAGCGCGACAGGGCGAGTACGACGGTCGCGGACGGACCGCATCCCGACTTTCTGTTGGGAGCTGGCGCAGAGGCTTCGGGAGGGTCAGGGACTGTGTCAATCATAACAGACAAATTCATCGAGGAGGTCATCCTCACAGTACTGCGCAGTGAAGCGGGAGCCGGCGCGCTTCTCAGCGCGCGCAAGGTTGGACAGATCATGGATCTCGACCCGCGGCAGATGCAGCCCGTCCTGGTGGCTGCGGTGGAACGCGGCTTCCTCGAGGTCGTCACGCACCTTCCGAGTGAGAAACTCCTCGTGCCGGAACTCGAGCGACAATTGTTCGACGAGTACGAGCAGTACGGCCTCCGCGAGGTCTATCTCGTTCCGGGCTTTCCCGGCGGCGACCTGAGCGATCAGCGGATGGTCCTGAGCAAGATCGCCCGCCGAACCGCCGACTATATCGAGCGCAAGGCAAAGCTGCACCGGAAGGACGCCTACAAGATCGCCTGCTCGTGGGGCCGGGCCCTGCGGGAAGTCGCCGATCACCTCGTCGAGCGCAAGCATATCCGGGAGCCGCATCCGAACCTCGTCGTCATGCCTGCGCTCGGGTTCACCGACGTCGTAAACGGGCACTATCTCGAGGCAAACGTCATCGCGGTTGAGATCGCTCGCGCATTCGGAGGAGCCTTTCTGAACCTCGCGACGCCCGCGTTCGTACCGGAGTACCAGATCCCGGTTCTAAAGCAGCAGCGGGTGGTGCGGGAGATGCTCGAGGATACGCTGCCGAGCGCGGATCTCGTCGTGACGAGCCTCGGCCCCGTCTGCGACGGCATGAGAGTGACGACCGACGAGAAGCAGAACTCGATTCTGTCCGCGGATGCGCTCCAGGCCGATGGCGCGATCGCAGAGATCAACTATAATCTTCTGGGAAGTTCCGGAGAACCGATCTCGACGAATTTCTCGACCGTCGGATTGCACCTGAGCGACCTTCGCAAGATCGCGAGCAACGTCAACAAGGGCGTCGTCTTGGCCGGGGGCGCAGACCCCCGCTGCTACGCCGGAATCCGCGCAGCCATCCTCGGCGGCTGCGCATCGGTTCTTGTTACGGACACCACGTGTGCCCGGAATCTGATCGCGAGCGCCCGGCACGCGCGCGGGGAGTACGAGGAGGAATAGGGGACTCCATGCCTGTCTCGCCCATACCCCGCGTGCTACTTGTCTAAGAATGCGAATTCGAGCCTCGGGTGTGAGCTTCTCGCTGGTCGCCTTGGCGGCCCTGGTGTTGATCGGTGCCGGCTGCGGAAGCAGCGGGTCCTCGAGTGACGGCCGAACCACGGCGCCGCCCTCCGAGCCGCCCCCGGTGCCGACCGAGCCCACGGATCCTACCGAACCGACGGATCCTACCGAGCCGACCGACCCCGGCTGCGACGCGACGTTCTCGGGTACGTTCGAGGCGATTCAGGAGACGATCTTCGAGCGCCATGGGTGTACGGCCGAAGCGTGTCACGGCAGCGCCGCGTCGGGTGGTCTCGACCTCGGCGCCGACGTCGCCCACGCCAACCTCATGGAGGTGGCTTCGACCGGAAGCGCATTTCCGCGCATCAAGCCGGGGGACAACGACCGTAGCTATCTCTGGCTGAAGCTTGCGGCAAAGACCGATCCCGACAGCGTTTCGGTCGGCGGTTCCCCGATGCCCATTGGCGACTCGACGCTCAGCACCGATGAGTTGGAGCTGATCCGCGCCTGGATCAAAGCCGGCGCACCCGCCGACGGCACGGTCGATGAGACCCAGGATCTGATCGACGGCTGCTTGCCGCCGCTGGAGCCGATCGTGATCCGGCCTCTCGAACCACCCCCTGCGAGCGAGGGTCTGCAACTCGTGATGCCGGAGTATCCACTCGGGGCCGCATCGGAGCGCGAGGTCTGCTTCGCGCAATACTACGACCTCACCGCCCACGTGCCAGCCGAGTTCCAGAACGCCGCGGGCACGCACTTCCGCATTGCCGCCTCCGACCTGCGCCAAGATCCACAGTCCCACCATCTGATTCTCATCGATCCCGGCAGGGCCGCGACGGCCGGGGACTTCGGCGACTTCTTCTGCACCGGCGGCGACCGGCACGGCGAGCCGTGCCCCGCCACGGATCTGGAGTTCTGCGGCGAAGGCGCGTGCGCAAGCGAACCGGTGGACGGTGTCGCCTGCGGCGGAGTGGGAACTCGCGGGACCGGCTTCCTCCTCGTGGCACAGCAGTCGAACGAGGTCCAGGAATTGAACGACGGCGTGTACGCCGAGATCCCCATCCGCGGCTACTGGCTATGGAACTCGCACGCCTTCAACCTGACGACCCAGGACACGACGATGCACGCACGCGTCAACTACACGTTTGCGAGAGAGCAGCGCCGCGTCGTCACCCGCCTGTTCGACGCCTCGAGCATCTTCGGACAGTCGACCCCGCCATACGGGTCGGAGACGGTCTGCCAATCCCACGTATTCCCGCAGGGGACCCGCCTGTTCAACCTGATCTCGCACACGCACAAGCGTGGGAAGCGCTTTTGGGTCGACGGACCCGACGGGACCCTGATCTACGAGAACTTCGTCTACAACGACCCGACCAACCAGTACTACGATCCGCCGCTCGCATTCGATTCGCCGGATGCGGCAGACCGCCGCATCCGGTTCTGCGCCGACTACGAGAACGGCGTGGCCGCCGACGGCTCGCCTGATCCCGATGAGGTGAAGCGCAGGTCCACCACGCCCCCGAACGCCCTCGGCCCCTGCCAGCCGGTGGCGTGCACCGCCGGCGACATCGGCGCAAGCTGCTCTGGTGCGGGCGGCGACGCCAGCTGCGACAGCACTCCTGGCGCCGGCGACGGGGAGTGCGACGCCTGTGTGCTGCGCGGTGGTGTGAGCACCGAGGACGAGATGTTCCTCCTCATGGGCGCGTACTACGTAGAACCCGTAGACTGATATCTGCTCGCGCGTCCCCTGTTCCGACGTCGCGCGAGAACGCGCCTCGTCGGAACAGGAGCGCCCTCGCGGCCTCGGAACAGATCCCCTCCGACGGCAGGGGTTGATCGCTCGCCACCACCGCGATCTACACGCGGAGATGGCCCTCTCCGACCGATCAGGATACCGCCTCCTCCAGCTTCTCAACTGCGAAGGGTGAACGGACCAATGAAGCGAACGCCCCCCGTATCCCCGGACGCCGCCCTCCCGGACCTCGGCACCGCGCGAATCTCCGCCGAACGCTTCATCTCGCCCGAGTGGATGGCGCGCGAGTGGAGCCGTCTCTGGCGAAGGGTCTGGAACATGGGGCCGCGCGTGTCCGAGCTGCCCGCGGCCGGCGACTTCGTCGTGCACGCGCTCGGCCGGGAGTCGCTCCTCTTCGCTCGAGGCTGGGACGGACGGGTGCGTGGGTTCTACAATGTCTGCCAACACCGGGGCAGCACGCTATGCACGACGTCGGAGTCCGGCCAGGCCACGTCGTTCCGTTGCCCCTTTCACAACTGGGTCTACGATCTCGACGGAACGCTGAAGCACGTCCCGGGAGTCGAGGACTTTCCTCTGCTGCGCGGCGGTGGCGCATTGGCCGAACTCTCTCTCCAAGAATTCGCCGTGGACACGTGGGGCGGTTGGCTCTTCTTCCACCTCGGGCCAGACCCCGCGCCCTTGAGAGAGTTCCTCGGCGTCGTGCCCGAACACCTCGATCCGTACCACCCCGAAGACATGATCCTCTACGAATACAAGAGCTTCGAATGGGAGTGTAACTGGAAGGCGGCCTGCGACGCGTTTAACGAGTCGTACCACTTCCGCGCACTGCATCCTCAGATGAGCGATTGGGCGAACGAAGTCGCCCAGATCGAGCTCTTGGGGATCCACAGTCGCATGGTGAACCAGTACGGGACGACGAGCCCGTCGAGGACCGGCGACAGCGAGCTCGGCCCCGGGATGAAGAGCTACATGCAGACGATGGGAATGGATCCGTCGAGCTACGTCGGCCGCCCCGTCGACGTTCGCCTGGAAATGCAGCGGCAACTCCGGGCGTCCGAAGCCGACAGTCACTTTCCCGTGGCGGACCTCAACGACGATCAGCTCTCAGACGTCTATCACTACACACTCTTCCCCAACGTATCGTTCAACCTGTTTCCTGCCGGCATCAACGGGTTCCGCTATCGGCCCCATGAGTCAGATCCGCAGAAGATGTATTACGACCTTCTCCTTCTGGCCCACTTCCCCGAGGGAGAGGCACCCCCGACGCCGTCCCATCGCACATTTCGGATCGGTGAAGCCTCATCGTATGCCGAGGCGATCGACGCGCCAGTGGCCCCCGAAGTAACCGAGGTCCTTCAGCAAGATGCAGACAACATGAGCCGCGTGCAGCGCGGGCTCGCATCGGAAGGATTCGGAGGGATGGTGGTCTGCGATCAGGAACTGCGTGTTCGGCACTTTCATCAGACAGTCGACGCGTACGTCCGCACAGAGCGCTGACCGAACGACCGGATGCGCATCGGCGCTCTGCGAAGCGTGAGTCTTCCAGGAATCCAAGGCGAGCGGCCGCCAGGTCTCCCGCAAACCAAACGGCAATCCGGCCGCTCCGTCGCCTTGGCGAGACCGCTAAGCGGGGCTAGCACCTGGCGTCGGAGCGCGATTCCGGAACTCTCCAAATCTATAGATAAATCAACGACTTGAGTAAGTTTCGCCAGCTCCCCCCCCATTGGCACCTGGTGTGCGTTGTCCTCCCTGCATGACGACCCGCACGACATCGGCCCTCGGACACCGAATCATCACCACGCTCGCACTCCTCGGCGCGCTCCTGGCCCCCGCCACCCCAGCGATGGCGCGTGCCGAGAACGACGTCCTGTTCGACGGCGAACGGGTTTCGGCGTTCGCTGTGGACACCACGGCGCGGGATCTCATGCGCTCATTCGGTCGCGAGACGGGGCTTCGCATTCGCTTCGTCGCCGATGCCGGCGCCGAGCGGATGAACGTCGAGATCTACGAGCTTTCGCTGTCCGACGCCCTGGCCACGATCCTGGCCCATCGCAACTACACGGTGATCGGTGACCGAGTGTGGATCTCGTCGGCCACGAGAGCACCGATCGCAATCGCATCGGAAGAACTCCGCACAGAGACTTCGCCCAATACCGCCGAGTTGGTCGGAAGCGCGCTTGGCGCGGCAAACCTCGCGAACCGCCAGAGCGCGGTACTGGAACTGGCGGAGGCGGGTACGGCGAACACTTCAGAGCTCGTCCGGTTGCTCGACGCGAGCGGCGACGACCAGATCCGACTGCAGGCGCTCCGCGGGCTCGAGCGAAATGGTCCCATCGACGTCGACGTGCTCACCGAGCTGGCCTCGGACGGCTCGAGCCAGGTTCGGACTCAGGCGATCCGCTTGCTCTCACGGCGCGGCGACGAGACGTCGCAAGATGTACTCGAGCAGCTCAGCGAATCGGGCGACGCACTCACGCGCGTCGCCGCCATGCAGGCCCTCATTCGAATCGCGGGCTGACCGGAGGGCGCAAACGATCGGGCAGCGAACCCGCTACCCAGAAGACGCCGCCCGGCGGAGCGACCTTCGCGCGATGTCGACGGCAGTGCACGAGTAGGCCGACCAGACGCTACGGGCGCCAGCGGCATCGAACCGTCACGGCGGACACGCACCCCCGTTCTCGGCCCATTCGTTCAAGATCGACACGAAGGCCGCGTGGGTTCCCGGCGCAGGCTCGCGCGTGCCGCCGGGGTCCCACGCGTAGATGATCAGTTCGTCGATCGCGACGTGGTTCACGTTCTCCGCCGGAGTCTTGTGTTCCTTGATCTGCTCGCAGATGTCATGCGCACTCATCGCAGCGGTCAGCGCCATGCTGGCCGGCGCCTTCTGCCACGGGTGCAACGCCGTGGCCGGGACGAAGGGCGCGCCCACCGTGTTGCCGTCGAAGTGGCAGCTCGTGCAATCCCCCCCGTGCGGCGCCGTATCGGGTGGGTCGAAGCGCAGCGGCTGGTCCCCAGGTGCGTGGCAGTTCGTGCAACGGGGATGGCGGAACACGCCTGCGATCAGGCTGAACATGTCGGCCGCGTGCTGGGCGTCGGGCTCGGCCCCCGGCGAGGGCAGCTCCAGGTACCAATACTGCTGGTGGAACTCCTCCCAGTTGGTCTTCGAGCACACGAGTTCCCCGCTGATGGTCTTGCACGAGCGAACCCACCAGACGACGCTGTTGCCGAGCTGGTCACTGATTGGCTCTTCGAGCACGTATCCTGGCTCGGTCGTCACGTAGATCTCTTGTTCGTCGGGTGTGATCGGCCCGGTCTTCTGGATCACCAACCGATACGAGTCCGCGTCGGGATCAGGCGTCCAGTAGAAGAGTGGCTTGCGCGTGTCGATGGCGGTGACCCGATTCCCGGGCTCGCCCACCGAACCAGGGAACACCAACACGGGCGAGCTCAGCGCGACAAGGGCGCGGCGCGGCGCGGACCACTCGCAATCGGTTTCGCCACTGTTCAGGCCCTGCACGCAGCTCTTCGCTCGGATCTCGATCTCACGTCCCTTGAGAGCGGAGTACGGAGGCCCGTAGGCGTACGGGCCGGTCTCGAGATTCGCGCTGCCAGTCCATTTGCTGTTGTCGCTGTTGAGCGGAAACGTCGGGCCCGTTTCCTGCCAGTAGCAAACGTCGCCCTGGGCAGCCGCGCCGTTCGTGACGAGGTTGATGCACACCATCGAGTAACTCGATGGGCACGAGTAGTTGTGCCACTCCCAGTTGATGCGATGGTCGATGCCGTCGCTCGCGTAGAGCACGGCGGTCCCCTCGTCCGGCGAGGGCCAAGGATCCCAGATCGTCGGGGCCGTCATGCACGTCGCCCTGAGAA
>JAJCZO010000295.1 GCA_029262355.1 Deltaproteobacteria bacterium | reverse complement strand
CACCCCGCCGCCGGGCCCGGGGGGGGTTGGCGGGGGGCCCCCGGGGGGCCCCGCCCCGTCCCCGGCCCCGCTCGTTTCGCCGTCTACCGCTGGTGGTTGGTGACGATCCAGTCTTGGTCGTCGTCGGGCCGATCGGCGTGGCCGACCGTGAAGACGTTTTTGCCCTTCGCGACGATTCCCGTGATCCCGTCGTCACCGTCGACGTCCTGGATCTCCTCCCATACGATCTCGCCGGTGTGGAACGAGTAGTTCCGGATGAACCGGTCACCGGAGCCGCCGCCGTCATCGCGCTCGCCAGCCGCGAAGACGGTCTTGCTGCCGAACGTCGCCATCGCGTTGGCGGCGTCGAAGCCGCCGCTGTCGACTCGGTCGGTCCACATGTTGGCGCCCGTGAAGGTCGCGTAGCCGCGGATGAAGAAGTCGCCGTCGACCTCCCCGCCCATGAAGACGCAGGGGCCGTGGCCAACGACATCGACGGCGACGTTGACCGCCCCTTCGTCGACGACGTCCTCCCAGATGAATGCGCCGGTCTTGGTCTCGACCGTCGTGATGCGCATCTGGCTACCGCCGGCCTTGGCGATCGTTCCGCCGATGACGAAGCGCTTGCCCATCCCTTTTAGGCCGCTGAGTACGTCGTCGCCGAAGCCGCTGTCGTAGGTATCTTGCCAGACCATGCTGTCGGTCTTCGTGGAGTAGCCGCGTAGGCGCCAGTCGGTAGTGCCCCCGCCGTCTTCGGCGACGCCGCCGACGATGAGCATCGACCCCTGCAAGAACAGGTGCGTGGCGCCGCGTGGGTCGTCGGTCTCGCCCGCGGGGATATCTTCCCAACGCAGCCCGCCGGTCTTCGCGTCGTACTCACGGACTACCCACTTGGTCTTGCCACTCACCGAATCCGTTCGAGCGCCGACGACCCAGCCATTCCTGCCCTTCAAATACGTCGCATGGCCCCGCGAATCGTCGTCGCCGAAGTCGGCCTCGTCGTCCCAGAACATGTCGCCCTTGCGTGCGTCGTAGACCTTGAGGATGAGTTGGTGGTTGCCGCCGGAGGTCTCCTGCGAGCCGGTGACGTAGACGCGGTTGCCGCTCGCCGAGAGGCCACCCATGGTGACTTCGCCATTGGGGTTCACGAACGTCTGCTCCCAGGCGACGATCCCGCCCTTGGCGGCGTTGTACGCGCGGATGAACCACGTATCGATCGTGCCGCCCGGCACCGACGGGCCGACGCCACCCACGACCAGAACCTTCTGGCCGCGCAGGCTCATGCCCGCCACCTCATCCATGCCGCCGGCAATGTCGACCTGATGCTGCCACTTGATGTCGCCCGTCGCGCCTCGTGCGGACGAGACGGGCAGCGCGGCCACAGCCAAGACGAGGGTCAGCCCCACGACGAGTCGATGATTGGAATTCTTCAATTTGCACCTCCCATGACGGCAAATGTAACGCTTGAGAAGAGTCCACTTCCGGCCCAGGGGGTCAAGGATGCGGCGCATGCATGCGCCATGGGTCGGTGCTGGGGCCCGCGCCTCAGAGGACTTCCCAAAGCCGCTCGAGATCGACGTATTCGAGGTAGCTCCGGATCCGCCCTTCCTCGTCGAACTGGAAGATGGAGATCCCGTCGTTGACGTACTCCTTGCCGGAAAAGGTCTCGGCTTCGTCGCGCCACTGGACGCACACCGTCGGGCCTTCGGCGGCCACGGCGAGGATTTCGAAGCGCATGCCGTTCGTGAAGGTATCCGCGACGAAGTTCGGATTCTGTGTGTGTTGGCTCACCTTTTCCGGCGTGAGCCAGGCGACGCCCACGTCGGCACCGGGGGCGGCGCGGGTGGCCACGAAGTCGAAGTCCGTTCTCGAGAAGGCCTCGAAGACCTCTCTGGCGACTGCGATGTTGCGTTCTTCGTCTGGTGTTCGGCCGGGCGCCTCGAAGTGCTCGGGATGGATGACTCCTGGTTCGATGCTCATCGGGGGGCCTTAGCATGAAGGCCGTTGAGCCCGGGGGCTCGGCAGCGTAGTGGTAACTCACTATGTGCGCGGATTCAGCCCAGGACGGGCCGGTCGAGACGGCCGAGTCGCTTTGCCGGTTCTGCCACGCCCAGTGTCCGGTTCACGTGGACGTCGAGGGCGGGCGGGCACTGCGTCTGCGGGGGATTCCGGACGACCCGGTCTACCACGGGTTCACGTGTAAGAAGGGGCGGGCGCTTCCGAGCTTCCACACGAGCCCCGAGCGGCTCTTGCACTCGCAGGCTCGCCACGCCGACGGCGTTCATCGCCCGGTTCCGTTCGAGCGGGCGACGCGCGAGGTTGCTGGCCGACTCGAGTCGCTCCTCGAGCGGCATGGGGCGCGGAGTGTTGCGATCTACATCGGCACGCACGGCTACAATAATCTGCTGACGGCCCACAGTGCGCTCGCGTTCATGGAAGCAATCGAGTCGCCGATGGTGTTCACGAGCGTCACGATCGACCAGCCCGGAAAGGCGATCTCGTCTGCGTTGCACGGTACGTGGATGGCTGGGCCGCCGAGCCTCGAGCAGTGTGATGTCTGGCTCGCGACGGGAACCAACCCGATGCACTCGATGTTGGGGCCGGTGAACCCCGGTCGCGCGTTTCGCATCGCGCTGGAGCGCGGACTCCGCCTCGTCGTCATCGATCCGCGAAGGAGCGAGTTTGCGCGCCGTGCGACCGTTCATCTCCAGCCTCGGCCCGGCGAGGATCCGACGGTGCTGGCGGGCATACTGCGCGTGATCTTTCGCGAAGGGCTCGAGGACGGCCCGTTCCTCGCGGGCGACACGCGTGGCGCGGACGATCTGCGCGCGGCCGTAGACCCGTTCACTCCGGAGTACGTGGAGCGTCGAGCTGATGTCCCGCGTGCGCGGCTCGTCGAGGCCGCGAAGGTGTACGCGGCGGGGCGGCGGGGCGTTGCTCTCGCCGGCACGGGCCCGAACATGTCGGGGCGCGGCAATCTGACGGAGTACCTCTCGAAGGTCCTGATGACGGTCTGCGGTCACTGGCTGCGAGAAGGCGACGCGGTGGCGAACCCAGGCGTACTGATCAACTGGCCGGACCGTAGCGCGCAGGCGGTCGATCCTTCCCCGGCCTGGGGCTTTGGCGAGCAACTTCGGGTGCGAGATCTCGGTGATACGGCGGCGGGCCTGCCGACCGCGGCGCTCGCAGACGAGATCTTGCTCGAAGGGGATGGGCGCGTACGCGCTCTGCTCAACATCGGTGGCAACCCGTTGTTGGCCTGGCCGGATCAGATCAAGACCGAGGCGGCGCTCCGCAAGCTCGATCTTCTCGTGAGCATCGATCCGGTGCTCTCGGCAACGGCGCGTTTGTCCCACTATGTCATCGCGCCGAGCCTCTCCTTCGAGGCGCCAGGCTGCTCGGCCCTGTCCGAACTCCTGGGCGCTTTCGTCGGGTGGGGCTACGGACACCCGTACGGGCAGTGGGCGCCCAAGCTGGTCGACCCGCCGCCCGGGTCCGAGGTCGTCGATGACTGGAAGTTCTTCCACGGGTTGGCTCGGGGGATGGGGCGGGCGCTGCGAATTCGTCCGGTGAGCTTCCTCGATCCCGCCGTTCAAGCCGAGCGCGCGACGCGGCTCGACCCCGATGCGCCGCCGAGCACGGAGGGACTCTGGGAGATCGTGCTCCGCGGTTCGCCCGTGCCGCTCGCCGACGTGCAGACGCACACGGCGGGCCACGTGTTCGAACGCACCGAGGTGGTGGCCCGAAAGACCGAAGGGTGGGGTGGGCGCTTGGACGTCGCGAGCGCGCCGATGGTGAAGGAGCTCGGGGAGGTCTCGGCCGAGTCGGTCGGCGTTGCAGATGCGGAATTCTCCTTTCGGTTGATCAGCCGGAGACTGCCGGACGTCCACAACTCCTCCTGGCACGGCATCCCGCGGCTGCGCACCCGCCACGTTTCCAATCCTGCTTTCATGCACCCGTCGGATCTCGAAGAGTTGGGGATCCTCGACGGTGCGGAGGTCGAGATTTCATCGGCGCGCGCGACGATCCGCGGTATCGTGGAGACGGCTCCGGAGCTTCGCCGGGGGCTGGTTTCGATGGCTCACTGTTGGGGCAATGGCGCGGGGGAGGACGACGACGTGCACGTGCACGGTGGGAGCACGAGCCGTCTTTCGAGCACGGACCGCGACTACGATCCCCACACGGGAATTCCCCGGATGAGCACGATCCCCGTCAATGTTCGGCCCATCGGTCGAAGTATGGAGGAGGTATGAGTTCGACACAGACCAAGACGCTTCCCTGGCACCTCCAAGGAAACTGGGCGCCGGTGCAAGACGAGATCGATGCGAGGGACCTCCCAGTCGAGGGCGAGATTCCCGAGGCGCTCGAGGGCAGCTACTACCGCAACGGGATGAACCCGCGCTCGGGCTACTCGTCCACCTGGTTCTTCGGTCACGGCATGGTGAATCGGATCGAGCTCGGCGGTGGGCGCGCCCTCTCGTTCCGCAATCGGTACGTACGAACGCCGTACTTCGACAAGGAGATGCACATCACCGAGGCCGTGATGGACCCCACGGCGTCGCCGGCAAACACGAACATCGTGCGCCACGCAGGCCGGTTCTTCGCGCTGGAGGAGTTCCACTCCGCTTGGGAGATGAACGCGGACCTCGAGACCGTGGGGTGCTTCGACTTCGATGGCCAGGTCGTCGGGCCCATGACACCGCACGTGAAGCTGTGCCCGACGACCGGGGAGATGTTGTTCTTCGGCTATGACGTCATGGGGCCGCCGTATCTTCGCTATCACCGCGCGGACGCCGCGGGTGCGTTGGTGCAGTCGGAGGAGATCGATCTCCCGCGTCCCGTGATGATCCACGATCTCAACGTCACCGAGAACCACGTGGTGTTCATGGACCTGCCGATCGTTTTCTCTCTGGAGGCAGGGTTTCAGTTCAAGCCGGAGTGTGGGGCACGGCTCGGCGTCATGCCGCGCACGGGTGGTAACGCCGACGTCGTCTGGCACGACATCGAGCCTTGCACCGTCTTTCATCCGATGAATTCGTATGAGACCGACGACGGAAGAATCGTCCTCGACGTATGCCGGCAGCCCTCTCTCATGACCGGTGGGCTTGGCGACCTCGATCAGCAAGCGAACCTGTGGCGGTGGACCATCGACACGGTCCGGGGCGGTGTGAAGGAGGAGCAGCGCGACGATCTCCTGTGCGATTTTCCGCGCGTGGACGAAAGGCTCGTGGGGCGTCGTGCGCGGTTCGGTTACGCGGCGGAGTATGAGCGGGCCAGCGCGCCGCGGCTCGGCCATCACCTCTTGCGATACGATCTGGAGAGTGGGGACGTGAGGAAGCACCATCTCGGCCCTTCGGTGCGCGGTGGGGAACCGGTATTCGTGCCCGCGTCGCCGACGGCCGAGGAGGACGAGGGGTGGATCCTGGCTCTGGTACATGACGAGGAGGGGGACGTTTCGTACCTGCAGATCGTGGACGGTCGCGACTTCGAAGGGCCGCCGGTGGCGCGCGTCCGGATGCCGCAGCGCGTGCCCTACGGATCGCATGGAAACTGGATTCCGGCGTAGCGGCGCGGACTCTGGGTTGACAACGCGCCGCGGAAGACGTTCGGTCCGCGGCGTGCTTTACAACGCCGCAATCGTTCTCGCGTGTGTGTCGGCGCTCGTTCTCGGCGGATGCGCGGGGGCGGACCAGGATCCGGGAGCGGTGTCGGCGGTTCGCCGCGCGGTTCTCGCGGATGCCCCCGTCGCCGAGGAAGTCCGGCGTGAGAAGCAGGTTCTTTTTGGCGACCTTCACGTTCACACGACGTACTCGCTCGACGCGTTCTTCACCGCGATGCCGCTCGTCGGCGGCGAGGGCGCCCACCCGCCCGCGGATGCGTGTGACTTCGCGCGTCACTGTGCGGCGCTCGACTTCTTCTCGATCACCGATCACGCGCTCGAACTCACGCCGGAGCACTGGGCCGCGGAGAAAGACGCGATCCGTCAGTGCAACGCGGTTGCCGGCGACGAAGGCGATCCGGACCTGATCGCGTTTCACGGCTTCGAGTGGACGCAGATGAGCAAGGTTCCCGAGGAGCATTTCGGTCACAAGAACGTCATCTTTCGTGACCTGGAAGAGGGGCGGGCGCCGCCCCGGCCGATCTCCGCGTATGACCCCGACGGGGTGAACCCCTGGCGGGATCTCGCGCCGATCATGAAGAAGGCCGGGCTCGTGGATCCGCTGAACTGGCGTCAGTACGCGGACTTCGGCTGGATGTACGAACAGCTCGCCGCCGTTCCGATGTGCGATGACGACGTTCACACCCGCGACCTCCCGACGGATTGCATGGAGAGCGCGCTGACCCCGGCGGTTCTCTTCCGCAAGCTGCGAGAACTCGACGTGCCGTCGCTCGTCATTCCGCACGGCAACGCGTGGGGAAGCTACACGCCGCCGACGGTCTCTTGGGACAAGCAGCTCGAGGGCGACATGCATGACCCCGTACGGCAGCGCTTGGTGGAGGTCATGTCGGGCCATGGCAGCTCCGAGAAGTACGAGCCCTGGAGAGAGTTTGTGCCGGGTGAGGACGGGGATCCGGTTTGTCCGGAGCCCACCGAGGACTACTTGCCCTGCTGCTGGCGTGCGGGCGAGATCATGCGAGAACGGTGCGGCGACCTCGCTCCTGGCGAGTGCGAAGCGCGGGTCGAGAAGGCGAAGACGTACGCGATGAAGGCGGGCACCGCTCCAGACAAGGTCTTTCCCGGGACTGGATACGAGGACTGGCTGGATTGCGGTCAGGCGCGCGGCCAGTTCAAGCCGGCCTATGGTCTCCGACCGCAGGGAACGACTCAGTACGCGTTGAGCCTCTCGCGCCCGGGCGAGGATGGCGAGCCACGCCGGTTTCGGTTTGGCTTCATCGGCTCGAGCGACAACCATTCGGGGCGGGCGGCGACCGGGTACAAGCAAACCGGAGCGAAGCGGGGCCGCACCGACATGGTCGGGCCGCGCAACTCGATCTACGGCCGCCTGCTGAACTTGCGAGGTGATGCGGAGGATCCGCAGATGCCGCAGGAGGTATCGGGGAAGGTCGCTTCAGCGATCGGCGTAGAGCGTCTTTCGAGCTTTCTGTACCCGGGGGGCCTCGTTGCGGTCCACGCGACCGATCGCAGCCGTGGCGCGGTGTGGGACGCTCTCGAGAGTCGGGAAGTCTACGGGACCAGCGGGCCGCGCATCCTTCTTTGGTTCGATCTGCTCAACGGCCCGGCCGGCGTGAAGCCGATGGGGTCGGAAGCCGTGCTCGATGAGGCGCCGCGGTTTCGGGTGCGTGCCGTCGGGGCATTCGAGCAGATGTCGGGATGTCCGGAGTCGGTCGTCTACGCGCTCACCGCGCCGCGCGTTCACACGCTGTGTATGGATGAGTGTTATCATCCGAGTGACACGCGGCGAAGCATTGCAGCGATCGAAGTCGTTCGGATTCGACCGCAGCTTCGGTCGGACGAGGACGTGACGCCGCTGATCGAGGACCCGTGGCGGCGCTTCGCGTGCGAGCCCGATGCAGACGGTTGTGTGGTGGAGTTCTCCGATCCGGACTGGGTGGCAGGCGGCCGTGATGCGGTCTACTACGTCCGTGCGCTGGAGGAGGCGGCTCCGGCGATCAACGGCGATCCTCTTCGAACGCGGTTCGACGCGCAGGGCCAGGTCGCGTCGCTCGATCCGTGTATCGTGGGGGCGGGGGAGCGCTTCGGCGACGGGTGCCTTGCCGATGTGCAGGAGCGCGCGTGGTCTTCGCCGATCTTCGTCGATCAGCCGCGCCCGGAGTCCTGAGTCAGGCGGCGACGCGTGATTGGCGGGTTGCCGCCGACCGGGCGGGGCAATCGAGGGAGGCGGCGCTGCGGTCGAGAACGTCGTCCAACAGCGCGCCCAGTTGCGTCTGCGCACGACGACCGCGGAGGATCTCCTCGATGGCGAGGTATGGTGCGAGCGCGAGCAGGCGACTGAAGCGCCGGAGGCCACGGAAGGTGCTCGCGTTGCGCCGTGCATTGATCACGATCAGTTGCATGACCTCGCCCAGGACCGATGCCAGGCCGTTGCCGCGGCCTTCGATCTCGAAGACGCGGTCGGCCAGCAGTTCGTCGGCCGGGGTTTCGACCATGTCGCGGATCATTTCGGGGATTCCGGTCGCGTTCGCTCCGGCGGGGGGCCGATACATCATACAGACCCGGTCGTAGCGTCCGAGGTGGGCATCACTCCCGCCCCAGGGCACGATGCCGTCCGAGACATGTTCGTCTGCGGCGAGGAGTCGGTCGACCAGCCACTCGGTGATGGCGACCGCGTCGTCGTTCGGTGGTTCGCCCGGGGAGGGAGGGATCGACGGCCGGCGGCCGGCGGCTGCGGCGTTGTGAAGCTCGATGTAGCGCATCAGGCGCCGGGTGCTGTCGCTCCCGTATCCGCCGTTCACCGCTTCGATGAAGCGGCAGGAGGAGATCGCCCGTAGCACTTGTGGGAGTTCGACGAAGTGCCCGTCGAGCGGGTGGGAGATCGCATGCGCAATCCGGTTCTCGCGGCAGTACTCGAGGACGCGATGAAGCTCGATTCGCCGGGAAGCCTCGGGGCGACAGCGGGCTTGAATGTCGTCGAGGACCTCCGCCGAAACACCGTAGTGCCATCCACCGGGGGAGCGCACTCGGTCGGGGCTGCCGTACATCAGGACCTCGGGGGCGTCGAGGTAGCGGCCACTTCCGAGCGGTGATTCGAGAACGGTCTGGATCTCGGCGCCCAGGGCCACGCGGGGCTCGGTCGCGGCGAGCGTGACGAGATCGGGATCGAGCTCGCGCACGGTCTCGTTCACGTGATCCGTCACGAAGATCATGTCGACGCCGGGCTCGCCCTCGTTGCCGCGAAGTACGCCGGCAATTTGCTCCGCGGTCGTGAGGGACTCGCTCCAGTCGAAGGTATCGGCTGGCTCCCCGGTGACCCGCTGAACCGCCCCACGGATGAGGTCGTCCATCGGGCTCGCCTGGTTGTTCGACTGAACGGAATGGCAGTGCGTGATCGCCGCCAGTCGCGTATCGGATCGCATGGGGCGGCCGTCAGGATCCGCCGACCGAGGGGATGGGGGTCTCGGCAGCGACCGTATCTGGCGTTGTGGTCTCGTCGGCATCGCTCGGGCCGCAGCCACAACCCGATCCACAGCCGGCGGAGGTCTCCATCACGTCCGACGGGAGGGCCACTGGCTTGTGGCCGGCCCAGATCTTGTGCCGTCCGACGTTCTCGAACCACTCCTTGGTCGAGGCAACTCGATGCATGTCCTCGACGATCTGTCGCCAGCCGACGCCGGTGTTGTACGCGCAGAACGAGATCTCACCCATCTGGGTTCCGTAGGGGATGATGCAGCGCTCCGTGCGCCGGAAATCGTAGTTCCAGAGATCTTGGAACCACATCCCGGCGACGAATAGGACGCGCCACTCGAACGTGTCGTCGTCGTCCTCGCCGGCAAAGTCGCCTGCGCCGGTGTGGCTCATGAGGTGTCGCATGACCGTGGCGAAGGGCAGGGGCGACGTTTCGGCCTGGAAGTTCTTGAGCAGCGCCAGGCCGATCTGAGCCATCGTCAGCCGTTCACCCTGCGCACTGTCAGCGACCGCGCGCATGTCGAGCATCATCTGCTCGAGGTCGACGACGTCCGCGAGCGGGACCGCCTGCTTGGTCGTCTTGTTTACGAGGAACCCGGTGCCGACACCGCAGTTCGGATGACAGCCGCACTTGAGGCTGCCCCACGGTGCGTCCTTGCCGAGCAGGAGGTCGACCACGTCCGAGAACGGGCCGAGCGAAGAGAGCGGGAACCAATCCTTGTTGGGTGTGCTCATTCCGGTCTGGTCGGCGACATCGTTCGCGAGATCGGCAAGCGTGTAGCGGCGTGCTTGGCGCATCTCTTCGTCGATGTCTTCGTCGCGGCCTGTGAACGATACCGGTTGGAATGAGACCACTGTGACCTTGTCGGCGTTCTTGATCGCGAAGTCGACGATCTCGCCGACTTGATGGTCGTTCACTCCCTTCAGGATCGTCGGCACCAAGACGATGTCTATGCCGGCGGCGTGCAGGTTCTCGATCGCCTTCTGCTTTACGTCGAACAAGTTCGACACCCGGCGATGCTCGTGGCTCTCGTTGTCCGTGCCGTCGAACTGGAGGTACGCGAATCGCAGGCCCGCTTCCTTCGCCGCGAACGCGAACTCGGGCTCCTGCGCGAAGCGGATGCCATTTGTCGAGCACTGCACGGCGAAGTATCCGACCTCACACGCGTAGCGCACCGAGTCGAGGAAGATCGGTGAGATCGTCGGCTCCCCGCCCGAGAAGTTGATCGACATCTGGCGGCGCGGCTTCACCGCGGCAGCGTCGTCGAGGATCTGCTTCACGTCGTCGAGCGAGAGTTCGTGCACGTACCCGACCTGGTTCGCGTCCATGAAGCAGGCGTCGCACATCATGTTGCAGCGATTCGTGAGGTCGATGACCAGCACCGAACCCCGGCCGTACTTGATGGTCGACTTGCCGTGGTTGCGCACTGGCGTGATGGGCGCGGTGAAGTCCCCGCCGGGATGCAGGCTTTCGATCCGCTCGAGAAATGCCGGGTCGGTCGCCATCACGTCGACGAAGTCTCCGTGCTTCGGACAGCTCTTCTCCATCACGATTTTGCCATCGGCTTCTTTGATGGTGGCGCGGATCTCGCCCGGGGTTTCGTCGAGGAGGATCTTCCAGGTGCTGTCGCCGGACAGGATGCGTGTCCGAGCTTCCTTCACGCAGCCCGGGCAAAGGGAATCGGTCTCGCGGGGCCAGCCGAGCTGTGGTCGATTCATCTCGGCGCCCTTCTGGAGCTTCGCCGGGGCCCAGTCGGGTTGGAAGCCCTCGCCGGGCTTGCGGTCCAGAGTGCGCCGTACCACTGGCCAAACTGCGGCCGCCGTCTTCGACGCCGTCGCCTCGATCTTCCGCATCACGCCCATTTTCATCCTCCGAGGTTCGGTTCCGTTCCCCGGCCATGCGCCGGAGCGTAGGGTCAGGTTCTGACTTGGATTGGCCGCAGGAGCAAGGGTGGCGGGGGAGGAAAACCTAGGTCGCCGGGGGAGTTTTTGTGACCGCCGCGGGCTTTCAGGGCCGCGTCACCATTGCGGCCACCACCATCGGAATGATTTCTGTTCGCTCTCGTCGGCAGCATCGATGTCTCGGTAGTCCTGCTCCGTGTCGAGCAGGTCGCCCCAGTGGATGCGCTCTTCCATCTCTTCGCGGGTGTCCGGACGGATCAGGGCGTCGCCTTGGCGGAACTGCCAGCCGCCGCCGAGGCTTCGGTGAAGAGAGACGAGGTTTAGCGCGACCGACCCGCGGGTGGACACGAGCCGTGCTTGCTCTTGGAGCAAGAACTGCTGGGAGAGCAGAACGCGAGTGTAGTCGGTCGCGCCCTCTCGGTACTGGAACTCCGAGAGCTCTACTGCGCGCGCCGAATCGGCCACGGCGAGTTCGAGGAATTCGACCTGGCGCTGTGCGCCGAGGTAACCCGCCATCGCGTCCTGCACCTCCTGCTGGGCGCGGAGAACCGTGTCCTCATAGAGTCGAACCTCTTGCTGGAAGACGGCGTCCTGCACGCGAACGTTGTTCACGATGCGGCCGTAGTTGAGGATGGCCCATTGGAACGACGGTCCTCCGAAGGCCGCGAACGAGCTGCCCTGGAACATGTCGCTGAAGTCTTCGGCCTGTAAACTGAGGTCGCCGACGAGTTGGAACCGGGGGTAGAAGTCGGATGCGGCGATTCCGATCCGGGCGCTCTGCGCGGCGACGTCGCGCTCTGCTCGGCGTACGTCCGGTCGTCCGCGCAGGAGCTCCGCGGGGAGGCCGACGACGACGTCGGGTGGCGATGGCGGAATCACTTTCGGACCGGTGAGAAGCGTGTCGAGATCCTTGGGGGGAATGCCGAGCAGGACGCAGAGTCGATCCTGCGCCTGGCGCACGCTGGCCTGGATTCCGGGGATGAGCGATTGCGTGTCGCGTAGCAGTGAGCGGGACTGGGCCAGGTCGAGCTCCGTGACGGCCCCGTAGTCGAAGCGCGACTGAACGATGTCGACGCTGCCCTTCTGAAGGCCCACGTTGTGTCTCGCGACCTCGAGTTGTTCCTGCAGCGTTCGGATCTGAACGTAGGTCGTCGCGACCTCTGCCATGAGGCTCACCAGCGTGTCTTGGTAGTTGTAGAGGGATGCGACGAGGTCGGCGTCGGACGATTCGATCCCCCGGCGGAAGCGACCCCAAAGGTCGATCTCCCACGCGGCGCCGAGCGGCGCGAGGGTCCATTGGCCGAAGCTAGGATCGATGAACGGAGCGAACTGCGCCGTGTTCTCGCTCAGCGTCTGTCGCGCGTAGGCGAGCCCGGCCTCTTGCTGTTGGGGATAGAGTTGGCCGATCGCAATGCCGCGCTGCGCGATGGCCTGCACGACGCGTAGTCCGGAGACCTCGAGAGAGAGGTTCTGTCGGTAGGCGATCTCGATGAGATCGTTCAGTACCGGGTCGTCGAATGTCCGCCACCATTCGGCGTAGTCCACGTCCGGCCCGGTGGGCAATTCGCCCACGGTCATGCCGACCCAATCGTCGGAGACGGATACCGGAGGCTTCTGGTACTCGGGGCCCACCATGCAGCCCGCCGCCAATAGGGCGACGCCGATCGCGCCGAAGAATGCCTTCAAGAGATCATTCATCGGAGCTGGCCCCCTTCGCGGTCTGGGGTGAGCCCCGCTCGCCGAGGCGCTGCATGACAACGAAGAACACCGGCGTGAACACGAGAGACATCAGCGTTGCCGCCGACATGCCGCCGATCACCGCGGTGCCGATCGCCTGGCGGCTCGCCGCGCCGGCCCCGGACGCGATGATGAGGGGCATGAAGCCGGCGATCGACGAGATCGCCGTCATGAGGATGGGGCGGAAGCGAAGCCGTGCCGAGGTGATGGCCGCGTCGAGAACCGACTTCCCCTTGGCTCTCTCTTCGCGTGCGAACTCGACGATGAGGATTGCATTCTTACTGGCCAGGGCGATCAGCAAGACGATGCCGATTTGCGTGTAGACGTTGTTGTCGAAACCGCGGATCGAGAGCGCGATCACGATGCCGAGCAGTGCGAGCGGCACCACCATGATCACCGCCGCTGGTGCCGACCAGCTCTCGTACTGGGCCGCCAGCACGAGGAAGACCAGGGTAATCGCAAGCCCGAAGACCATGGCCGCCTCGGAGCCGACCTGCTTCTCCTGGAACGACATGCCGGTCCACTCGAACCCCATGGACGCGGGCAGCTTCTGGCTTGCCATCTCTTCCATGAGGTCCAGCGCCTGACCGGAGCTGAATCCGGGCGCTGATGACCCGGTGATCGAAGCTGCTGGGTAGAGGTTGTAACGAAGGATGTTCTGCGGCCCGAAACTCTGGTCGACGTCGACCAGAGTGCCGAGCGGGATCATGTTGCCTGCGGCATCTCGGGTCTCGAGTCGTCGGATGTCTTCCGGTGCTACGCGGTACTGGTGATCGGCCTGGACCTTCACCTGCCAGGTGCGACCAA
Organism: Deltaproteobacteria bacterium; assembly: GCA_029262355.1. Classification (GTDB taxonomy): domain Bacteria; phylum Desulfobacterota; class Binatia; order UBA12015; family UBA12015; genus VGTG01. The sequence continues at coordinate 19,560 of JAJCZO010000295.1, read as the reverse complement.
ACTTGTTGAAGTCGTTCACGTACGCCGAGCCGAGGTAGGCCTGCAGCGTGCCGAACACGTCGTTGAGCGAGATCCCCAGCTTCTTCGCCTTCTCGCGATCGACCTCGGCGAAGAGCTGAGGCACGTCGGCCCGGAACGTCGAGTTCAGGCCCGCAAGTCGCGATTGCGCGTTCCCATCGGTGATCAGCTCGGCTTTCATCTGGTCGAGCGTCTGGAGTCCGATGCCGCCGCGATCTTGCAGCTGCATCTGGAAGCCGCCCGCGACGCCGAGGCCCGGAATGGCCGGGGGAGGGAAGGCGAAGGCGATCGCGTCCTGAAGCCCCGCGAAGCTCCGCGCCAGGTTTGCCAGGATGCCGGGCTGCGAGGTCTCGGCGGTCGTTCGATCGCCCCACGGCTCCATCACGACGAAGATGGTGGCCGAGTTTGAAACGTTCGTGTTGTCCAGCATCGAGAACCCGCCGAGCGAGACCCAGTTCGCGACGCCAGGGGTCTCCTTCAAGATTCCATCGATCTTGTTGAGGACTTGGCTCGTGCGTTCGAGTGAGGCGGCGTCCGGAAGTTGGACGTTCACCATTACGTAGCCCTGATCCTCAATCGGCAGGAAGCCGGTGGGCACACGGCCAAACATCCAGACCGTGATCACAGCCAGTCCGACGAAGACCAGCATCATCACTCGGCTTCGGTTCACGACTCCGGTGGTGATCGCGCCGTAGCGTTCTTCCAGCCGCGAGAAGAGCCGGTCGAAGCCCACGAAGAACCCGTTCTTCTTGTCGGGCTGCTTGCGCAGGATCAGTCCGCAGAGTGCCGGGCTCATGGTGAGTGCGTTGACTGAGCTAAAGACGGTCGAGACGGCGATCGTCAGCGCGAACTGCCGGTTCATCTCGCCGGTGATGCCCGGTAGAAACGCGGCCGGGATGAACACCGCGAGAAGGACGAGCGTCGTCGCGACGACCGGGCCAGAGACTTCCTCCATGGCCTGGATTGTCGCCGCGCGTGGCTCGAGGCCGGCCTCGATCTTGGTCGAGGCGGCTTCCACGACGACGATCGCGTCGTCGACCACCACTCCGATGGCCAGCACGAGCCCGAACAAGGTCAGCATGTTGAGCGAGAAGCCCATCATCCCCATCACCGCGAACGTGCCGATGAGGGAGACCGGGATTGCGACTGCCGGAATGATGGTGGCCCGCCAGTCCTGGAGGAAGACGAAGAGCACCAGGAAGACCAGCGCTGCGGCCTGGAAGAGGGTGGTGAAGACCTCTTCGATCGATTGCTGGACGAAGATCGTCGTATCGTACGGGATGCTGTACTCGATCCCCTCGGGGAAGAGACGACTCACGTCGTCCATCGTGGCCCGGACCTGATTCGCGACCTCCAGCGCGTTGGCGCCGGGGAGCTGGTAGATCGCCACGGCGGCGGATGCATCGCCGTTCAGTCGGGAGGTGACGTCGTACGTCTTGCCGCCGAGCTCGACCCGGGCGATGTCGCGCAGTCGCGTAATCCGGCCCCCTTCGCCTGTCTTTACGATGATGTCTTCGAACTGCTCGATGTCGGTGAGGCGGCCGAGTACGTTCACAGGGTACTGGAAGCTTTGGCCGGCGGGCGCCGGGGGTTGGCCGATTTGACCGGCGGCTACCTGGACGTTCTGCTCGGCGATCGCGTCGAGGACGTCCTTGGTCGTCAGGCGTCTGGATTTCAACTGCTCAGGGTCGAGCCAGATCCGCATGCTGTAGTCCGACGGCGGGAAGATCATGACTTCGCCAACGCCGGGGATTCGTGCGAGTGCGTCCTTCAGGTTCAGCGTGGCGTAGTTCGAGAGAAACAACTCGTCGTACGCGCCATTCGGGGAAGAGAGTGAGATGAAGAGGATGATGTTCGTCGACTTCTTCTTGGTGTTTACACCCTGGCGCTTCACTTCCTCCGGAAGGTTCGGTTCCGCTAGTTTCACGCGGTTCTGGACGAGCACCTGGGCCATGTCGAGGTCGGTGCCGACGTTGAACGAGACGGTGAGCTTGTACGAGCCGTCACTCGCGCTCGTCGAGGACATGTAGATCATGTTCTCGACGCCGTTTACTTGCTGTTCGATCGGCGCGGCGACGGTCTCGGAGACGACGGTGGCGTTGGCTCCGGGATAGGTCGCAGAAACCTCGACGGTCGGTGGCGTGATTTCGGGATACTGGGCGATCGGCAGTTCACCTACGGTGATGGTGCCGGCCATGATGATGACGATCGAAAGGACGGTCGCAAAGATCGGGCGTTCGATGAAGAAGCGAGAGAACACAGGCAGGCGCCCTACTTCGAAGAGGCCTGCTCGCGGGCCGACACGCGAAGAGAGGCCATGTCGGTTTTCTCGGGGGCGACGGTCGCACCCGGGCGCGCGCGCTGCAGGCCGTTCACGACGATCCATTCGCCCGGCTGGACGCCCTTTTCGATCACGCGGAGCCCGTCGATCAGCTGGCCGGTCTCAACGTTGCGTTTCTCGACGACGTCCTCGCCGGCCACGATGAGAACGTATTTGCCAGACTGATCTGCCCCGATCGCACGCTCGTCGACGAGCGGCATGTCGGCTCGTTGAGCGGTAGGGAGTCGGACCCGGACGAAGAGGCCGGGGAGAAGAACGGTCTGAGTGTTGTCGAACGTGCCCCGGAGTTGCAGCGTGCCGGTGTCCGGGTCGACGCCGGAATCCGCGAAGTCGGTGACGCCGATGTGTGGAAAGCCGGCCTCGTCAGCGAGGCCGACTTCGACGGTCAGCTCGGGATCCGAGCCCCGCGGCGCGTCCGGACCGGCGTCGCGCAGCCGTTCCCGGTGGACGGCCATGACTCGGAGAAGGTCTCGTTCGTTCAAGTTGAAGTAGACGTACATCGGGTTGTACTGCGTCACTTCGGTCAGCACCGTGGCCTCGCCTTCGCCGACGAGATTGCCGATGTCGATGAGGTGGCGGCCGACGCGGCCCGAGAGTGGAGCCCGGACCTGGGTGTAGCTGAGATCGAGTTCGGCCCGAGCGATCTTGGCTCCAGCGGCCTTGATCGAGGCCGTGGAGAGGTCGCGCTCTCCGCGCCACTTCACGACGTCGATCTCCGTGCCCGCCTTCTTTTCGCGCAGACGCTCGGCGCGCTTCAGCTCGATCTCGGCGCGTTCCAGGTTGGCCTTGCCGCTTGCGAGCTCCGCTTGGGCGGCCTGAAGCTGTGCCTCATACTGGGCTGGCTCGATGACGAAGAGGAGCTCGCCGGCTTCGACGTCGCTTCCGGGTTCGAAGTGCATGCTCTCGAGTACGCCGGACACGCGTGCTCGGACCTCGGCCTGACCCGAGGCGACCGTCGAGCCGGTGAACTCCAGGTAGTCCGTGATCTCTTCGACGCTCGGCTGGGCGATCGTGACGGGAGGCGGGGGCGGTGGCTCGTAGGTATTGGAGTCGCCGCATCCAAGACTGAGGGCCATCGCAAGGGCGAGCACTGGTCCGACGCGCTGGCGGAATGGGTTCTCGGTCATCGCAGCGGCGACACTAGCCGTCGTCGACTGAGCCGTCTACTTGAGCGGGCTCTGTCGGCGGCAGGGACCGTGCTGGTACCCGAACAGCACGTAGAAGTCCGATGCTCGGCTCGGGAAGCCGAGGGAAGTGGGTCTTGCCCGTCGTGTACGGCACCGGGTTCCGGTACCGGCCGTACATCGCCCCGGTCTACGGCCCGTACGGTGGGGCAGGCGCCGGCTGGGCGTACAACCCCACGACGGGAGGGTATGCCCGGGGCGCCCGTGCCTATGGCGGGTATGGTGGCGCCGGGTATGTTGCCGCGTACAATCCGAACGCCCAACGGGGTCTCCACACATCACGCGTGACGGGGGACGACGAACGGCGCGCGCTATCGCAATGCACGCGGAACCGCCGGCGGTTTCGACGGCACGACCGGCGCGAAGGGGGCGGGCTACCGCAGGGCGGCGCTAACCCGGTGCGAGTTGACAGGAGCGGGCTCCGTCCCCGAATCTCGTCTCATGAAGGCACTCCCGAAGCTGAAGTACGACGGCGGCGTCGACGCCGATGGGCATGTTCTCGAGCCACCGGACATCTGGGAGCGCTATATCGATCCCGCCCACCGCGACGTCGCGATGAAGATCGAGAAGGACGGCGACGGGCTGGAGTACATGAACATAGGCGGCGGCGTTTCCTCGAAGATCATCAAGAAGGGATACCCCGCAGGCCTGGGAATGATGGATCGCCTGGGCGGGATCGTGTACGAGCGCGAGCCGACGGGGTCGGCGTACCTCGACATGGCCCCGCTTGGCTCGATGGATCCGAAAGAGCGCGTCGAGCGCCTCGACATGGAGAACATCGAGAAGTCGATCCTCTATCCGACTCTTGGGGTCCTGTGGGTTGCCGAACAGGAAGACGAGTCGATCATCCAACCGAATCTGACCGCGTACAATCGGTGGATCGTCGACTTCTGCTCCGACTCGGACGGACGTCTGGTGCCGATTGCGCAGTTGTCGCTCGGTGACGTGGAGGCTTCGGAGAAAGAGCTCCGTCGTGCCGCGGCGGATGGCGTGCGCGGGGTGTGGGTGCCTCCCTTCACCACGACGCGCAAACCGCTTGGAGATCCGGCGCACGACCGGATCTTCGCTGCGTGTCAGGAGTTGGCTCTGCCGCTGGGGATTCACCCGGTGTTCGAACCCAAGTGGTGCGCGCCCGGCCGCTTCGGCGACTATACGAGCGCGGAGTTCGGTTTCTTCCACAACGTCACGGCCGGCGATGCCGTGCGCCACGCGTTCACGTCGCTGTTCCAGTACGGCGTGTTCGGGAAGTTCCCCGACCTTCGGGTCGTCGTCCTCGAGACCGGGGGCGGCTGGATCGGCTATTGGCTCGACCGGATGGATACGATCTACGGTACGTATCAGGCGAAACCGGTCCGCGAGTTGCTGCCCGAGCTCCCGAGCCACTACTTTCGAAGGCAGTGTTGGATCGCGGGAGATCCCGACGAGAAGTCGCTTGCTGCGGTCATTCCGACCGTCGGCGAGGATCGATTCTTCTGGGCCTCGGATTTCCCGCATCCCGATCATGCGCCGGAGTACGTGCCGGAGGTCGAGCGCTTGGTCGACTCGCTTCCGGAGTCTGCGCGCGCTGGATTCCTCGGAAAGAACGTCCTCGCCGCATATCATCTCACGTCGTAGATCGCTGGGGGCGCGGCGGCCGCTCGTTTCCCTCCCGTCTCCTGGTGCAGTAACACGGGCCGGTGCGCGTTCTGCGGGGAGTGGCTTTAGGGGTCGGTTGGCTCGTGTTGGCGTTGGTCGCCGCCGTGGTCGTGGTCCTTGGGCTCCGCTGGGCCCAGGTGAAGGCTCTTCCCGCGGTCCCGGAGCTCGAGCACGAAGCCGAGAAGGCGGCGTATCTCGCCTCGGTCGAGCCGGTTGATCCGTCGGTCGCCCCGAACGTCGTCGTGATTTTCTTCGATGATCTCGGCTATGGCGACCTTTCGAGCTACGGCAGCCAGCTGGTCGACACGCCGCGAATCGACCGCCTCGCAGCTGAGGGCGTTCGAATGACGAGCTTCTACTCGGCGTCGCCGGTCTGCACGCCGTCGCGGGCGGCGCTTCTGACCGGGCGCTATCCGGTTCGTTCAGGCACCGACACCCACGTGTTCTTTCCCGATGAGATGTTGATCGGGACGTTGCGTCGGATGGCGGGCTACGCCAACGAGCTCCCGAAGGATGAGATCACGGTGGCGGAGGCTCTGGGGGCCGCTGGCTACGCGACCGGCATGATCGGAAAGTGGCACCTCGGTGCACTGCCAGGGCATTGGCCGAACGACTTCGGGTTCGATTCGTACTTCGGTGTGCACTGGAGCAACGACATGATGCCGTTGCACGTGTACCGCAACGCCGAGGTCGAGATCGAAGACACGACCGTCATCGACGAAGCGATTGGGGGCTTTCGCGACGAGGACGTCGCGTTCGAGCGGACGGGCGGCGTCGACCAGACGCAGTTGACCCGGCTCTACACCGAAGAAGCGATCCGGTTCGTCGAGCAGCATCGCGAGGAGCCGTTCTTCCTCTATCTCGCGCACACGTTTCCGCATGTGCCGCACTTCGCCGATCCCGCGCACGCGGGCGAGTCCGAGGCTGGCATCTACGGAGATGTCGTCGCGGACCTGGACCGGAGCACCGGGGCGATCGTCGACACGATCGATCGACTCGGTCTTGGTGATCGCACGCTGATCATCGTCACGAGCGATAACGGCCCGGACTACGATGGTAGTCCGGGGAATCTTCGCGGGCGAAAGGGGGATACCTACGAGGGCGGTCAGCGTGTGCCCTTTATCGCTCGCTGGGCGGGGGCGATCCCGGCCGGCCAGACGACCGACGCAATGGCGATGAATATCGACCTCTTTCCGACGTTGCTGAGCCTCGCGGGAATTGCTCCGCCGACCGATCGGGTCGTCGACGGGCGCGACTTGGCCTCGGTCTTCCAGGCCGGTGCGGCGAGCCCGCACCCGTTCCTTTTCTACTTCCCAACCGTTGGCCGGGAGCCCGATGCGGTGCGCGATGATCGGTTCAAGTACCTTGGGGCCACCGGGCAGACCGGTCGTTCGAAGCCGACCCTGACTCGCTTCGATGGTGACGCCGAGAATCACAACCTCATCCGACGCTTCCCCCGCGAGGGGCAGCGATTGGCCGATGCACTCGGCGCGATGCGCGTTCAGGTGGAGGAGAACCCGCGCGGCTGGCGGTGAGCTCAGGTGCCCGCCTTCGTCGGCGTACCGCGCAGCTGCTTCGAGGCAACCCATTCGAGGACGAAGTCGTCGAAGTTTGGAGCCTTGGTCCAGTTCCAGTAGTCGACGAGGAGGAGTAGTAATAGAAGCGGTTGCCGACGCCTACCCGCACGTCGGGGAGAGCAAATTTCAAGTCGCGTCGACCGCCCGGATGTCGTCGCCAATCGTCCGGGCGGCGAGCAGGTTGACGCCGGCGGCGAGCAGCGGCGTCACGCTGATCAGGGCCAGGGCGTAGCGGAGCGAATTCGGGCCGTACTCGGCTTCCAGCCGCGTGCTCCAGTCGCCCACGAGGTAGGCACCGAGACCGAGACCGATGAAGTTGAAGAGCATCGACCACAATGCCGCGGAGAAGGCGCGACGCGACGGTGGCGCGAGCCGTTGCGCGATCGCCGAGGTGGCCGGCGCCGCGGCGGAGCCGAGTACGGAGGCCATCATGCTCCAGACAAAGGCGACCGGCAGGGGGCCGAGAGTCTGATCCTTGGGCCAGAGATAGAACGCCATCGATGCGGGCACGAAGGCGGCGTTGCCGACGGCACAGGTCCAGGCAAACCACCGAGCATCGCGGGCGGCGAGTCGGTCGGTGATCCGTCCCCACAGATAGGCCGCGAAGAAGCTCGGCAGCGGGCTGATCAAGAAGTACCACGTCGCGGCCGTTCGGGCGTCCATCTCGTAGGTGCGTCGCAAGAAGGTGACCTCCCAGCTCGAGCGGCCAAAGACGGATAGGCCGGCGAGGCACATTGCGACGAGTGTCCAGCGGTACGAGGGCAGAGCGAGGAGCGCGCGACCCGCCGCCCACATCGATTCGCTCTGCGGCGCGATCTCGCGGTGAGGTTCCTTCACGGTGAATCGGACTACGATCGCGAGGAAGAGCCCCGGCACGCCCATCGCAAGGATCGCGGCGCGCCAGCCCCATTCGTGCTGGATCCAACCGCCCACGACGAAGCCCAGCCCGAGGCCCGCGACCGCCCCCATGGGCAGCATCGAGAGCCCACTAGCGAGCGATCGGGGGGAGTAGTCGGCGATCAGCGAGTGGGCCGGTGGCCCGCCGGCCGCTTCGCCGATCCCGACTCCCATTCGCGCCGCGAACAACTGCGGGAATGTGCGGGCCATGCCCGTCGCGACGGTCATCGCGCTCCAGGCGAACAATCCGACGGCGATGATCGTCCGCCGGACACCGCGGTCTGCGATTCGGGCGATGGGTAGACCGGCGATCAGATGAACGACCGTGAATGCGAAGCCCATCAGCAGACCCATCTGCCGGTCGGACAGATCCATCTCGAGGCGAATGTCCTGCGCGACGAGGGCGATGATGCTGCGGTCGACCACGTTGAACGCCTGGACCAGGAGCAGGAGCCCGAGGACGTAGCGAGAGTACGCGGGTGAGTACGGCGGGGGGGAGGGCACCATGCGGACGCAGACCATAGAACGAGCCCGGGCGCCGGACAACGACCCGAGCGCGACCGTTCCCCGTCGGCTAGCCTCGTGTCGATGAGCGATCGATACGATGCGGTTTTGTTCGACTTCGGTGGCGTTTTCACCGGGTCTCCGTTTAGCGCGGTGGGCGACATGGCCGGCGACCTCGGCACGTCGCCCGATCGACTCGTCGAAGTCGTGTTCGGGTCGTACTCGTCAGATACGGATCATCCTTGGCATCGCCTCGAGCGTGGCGAGCTTCCCATCGAAGAAGCACGCCAAGCGATTCTCGACCTGGGTTCTACACACGGCTTCCAGGCCGATCTCTACACCCTCTTCTCGGCAATGGCGTCATCGAGCGGCATTCGCAACGAGCTCGTCGACTGTGTGCGAGGCCTTCGGCGCGATGGGATGCGCACCGGCCTCCTGACCAACAACGTCGCCGAGTTTCGGGAGCACTGGCGTGGGACACTTCCGGTGGAGGAGCTCTTCCACGACGTGGTCGACTCCAGCGAAGTGGGGATGCGGAAGCCCGACCTGCGGATCTTCGCACTGGCGTGCACGAGGCTCGACGTCGAGCCGGCGCGCGCGATCTTTCTCGACGATCATCCCGGGAACGTGGATGCGGCGCAGAGGGCGGGGCTCGAAGCGCTTCTCGTCGGTGAGGATCCCGCAGGCGCACTCGCTGAACTCGATCGGTTGCTCGGCCGCTGCTAGCCCGCAATTGGGGTTGCCGAAGCGCGCCTCGCGAGCGAAGGATGAGAAATGCGTATTTCGACTCCTGGCTTGCTCCTCGCGATCTCTCTGGTCTGCGTGCTCGTCGCGCCGCCGCTCTCGCTCGGTGAAACGCACGAGGCCTGGATCGATTTCGCGCCGCCGAACGAAGGCTTCGAGGTCGAGATGCCGAAGCCGCCTGAGCGAACGGTCAAGCAGACGTCGACCTTTGTTGGGACGGTCGAAGACGTGAGCTATCGGGCGGAGCACGGCACGGAGGTCTTCATGGCCACTCGCGTCGATGTGCCCGCGGTCGCTACGTTCTTCATGTCGGATGAGGCGCTGCTCGACAGCATTCGCGACAGTTTTCTCGAGAAAGGGGACGGCGCCGAGAAGTCGTACGTCGACATCGAGCGCGACGGCCACGAAGGCAAGAAGCTCGAGTTCGTGATGCACAAGTCGACGATTCAGCAGGATGCGCGTGCGGAGTTCTTTCTGGTGGATGGCCGGATGCTCAGTTTCACGGGGATCGTGCCCAAGGGGAGTTCCATGGATGCCGTCGACCGGTTCCTGGGATCGATCGACATCGAGGAATGACCCCTGAGGTCGGGCCTGCTCCTGGGCCGGCCGGCCTTTGGGATACAGTGGCGCTCTGCGTACGCCTCGGGGGCTGGTTCGATGGCGACGGGCAGCCGGCCGGCGAGCGACCGAGCGATCTTGTTCGGAGCGGGGGCGGTCCGTAGAGTTCGGCCATGTTCAACTCCCCCCTCGGACACCTGCGCATCGTGGACCTCACCGATCTTCGGGGTGCACTCGCCGGACGCCTTCTCGCCGACCTTGGCGCGGATGTCGTAAAGGTCGAGCCCACCGAACCGAACGCCGAGGAGATGGAGTCGATCGCGTACCTTTATCGCAACGCGAACAAACGCGGCGCCTTCCTCGATCTCGACACCCAGACGGGCCGAGATCGATTCGAGCAGCTTTGCGCCGGAGCCGATGTACTGATCGAGAACCTGGGCCCGGCGGGGCAGGCGACCCTCGATCTCACGCCCAAGCAGGTCGCCGCGCGCCACCCGCACGTGGTGCACGTGTCGCTCTCGGACTTCGGGGGCATGGGGCCGAAGTCGGACTGGCGCCTCGAGGCGCTGCCGGCTTTCGCTGCATCGGGAGCACTGTTCGCATCGGGCTTTCCCGATCGTCCCCCGTGTTGGCTGCCGGGGTTCGCGGCGCACGACTGCGCCTCGGTCTATGGTGCGGTGGGCGCGCTTGCGGCCGTCATGGATCGCGACCGCCACGGTCAGGGCCAGAATGTCGAGGTTGCGGTGCAAGAGGCATCCATCGCGGGGATGAACCCGTGGGCGATTCCCCTCGAGGACTACGGTCGGACCTATCCGATCCTTCCCAAGGCGCCGCCGCGCAATGCCGACGGCAACTACCTCGTGCTGCCCGCCGCCGATGGATGGGTTCGCATCGTGCCCGGCAACGTGAAGCACTGGCGAGGTCTTCTCGAGCTGCTGAATCAACCCGAGGCACTCCAAGGCGAGCAGTGGGAGAACATGGTCTTTCGCATGCTCAACAGCGACGTGATCCGCGTCGTTGCGTCCGAGATCACACAGCAGCACACGCGCGCGGAGTTGTTCGAGCAGGCACGTAAGACGGGTCTGCCGCTCGGCCCGATTCATAGCCCCGGCGAGTTCGTGGCTTGCGAGCAGAGCAAGGAGCGCGAGACCTTCGTCGAGACCGATTTCCCCGGACTCGGGGACGCTCCGTTTTGCGCGCCCGCGTGGAGCCTGTCGGAGACCCCCGCCACGGTTCGGCGGCACGCGCCGATCACGGGTCTGGACGATCGGGAAGGGTTTCCGGCGCGGGAGCCTGGCCCCGCTGGTGCGGAGCCGACGGGCCTGCTGCTCGAGGGCATCAAGGTCGTCGAGTTTGGCGTGGCGGCGGTCGTGCCGGAGCTCGCGGGGGTGTTGTCGGAACTCGGCGCCGAAGTCATCAAGATCGAATCCCGCGCCCACCTCGACGTGTTGCGCCTGGCCACACTCGACGAGCAGCCGAACCGGGCGTGGACGTTCAACGATGAGTGTCGCGGCCGCAAGAGCGTGTGCCTGGATCTCACCACGGACGAGGGGCGCAACATGGCGCTCGACCTCTGCTCGAAGGCCGATGTCGTCGCCGAGAACAACCGCGGCGGTGTCATCGAGGGGCTTGGTGTTGGGTACGAGGACGTGGTCGAGAAGAACCCGAATGTCATCTACTTTTCTTCGCAGGGTTACGGGCGAGGTGGCCCGCTCGACCAGATGCAGTCGTTTGGTCCGTTGAACGCCGCGTTCGCAGGGATCCATCCGCTCTGGAATCACTCAGACGTTCCGTACCCGTGCGGCACGGCGCTCAACCACCCCGATCACGTTGCGGGCAAGATGGGAGCGCTCGCAGTGCTGGCGGCGCTCGACCATCGAAGCAAGACGGGCGAGGGGCAGTACATCGAGATGGCGCAGACCGAGGCGGCCGCCTATCTCATGGGCGAGGTCTACCTCGAAGAAGCGTGTTCGGGCCGCGCGCCCGAACCAAGGGGCAACTGCAGCGATGTGGCCGTGCCGCACGACGTTTATCCGTGTGCCGGCGAGGATCGCTGGTGCGCGATCGCGGTCACGGATGATGTGGCCTGGGAGCGACTCCTGCACTGCGTCGGTTGGATGCCCGAGGAGCGCTTCGCCCATGCCGAGGGGCGCGTCGAGGGGCGGGACGAGATCGATGCGAAGCTCAGCGCCTGGACACGAACCCGGAGCGCCGAAGACGTCACCGAAATTCTGCAGGCGGCCGGGGTCTCGGCGATGTTCGTCCAAGGGCCCGACGACCACCGCAACGACCTCCACCTCGCGACTCGGGGTGCGATCGTGACGTTGGAGCACCCCGAAGTGGGTCCCGCGCGGCACATCGGGAATCCGCTTCGATTGTCGAAGACGTCTCTGCGGCCGGCCGCCGCAGCGCCGCTGCTCGGGGAGCATACGAAAGAAGTTCTGACCACCGTGCTCGGCCTCGATGGCGCGGAAGTCGATCGATTGGTGGAAGCAGGGGTATGCCGATGAGCGCCTTGACCGGAAAGCAACGTCGTCACCTCCGCGGGCTCGGGCATTCGCTCGAGCCGGTGCTGCAGGTCGGGAAGGGTGGGGTTACCGCTGCGGTGATCGCAGCGACGGAAGAAGCGCTTCTCACGCACGAGCTCATCAAGGTCCGCCGCGGAGGCGAGTGCCCGGCCGATCGGGAGGAAGTGGGAGCGGCCCTGGCGACGGCGACCGGCGCCGAGGTGGTGCAGACTCTGGGGCACACCTTGTTGCTGTATCGCGTGCACCCCGACCTGCCGCGGCTCCAGGTCCCGTAGCCTCCGCGCGACGGTGTCGTCGCTTCGCCCTAGCCGACTTTGACCGACTGCCCTCCGTCCACCGGCAGGATCGCACCAGTGACGAATGCGGCTTCGTCCGAGGCGAGGAAGAGAGACGCGTTGGCGACGTCCCACGCCGTCCCCATCTTCCCGCGAAGGGGCACCTGGGCGTCGCGCCGTTCAATGAGCGTGTCACGGGGAATCCCCGCCGCTTTCGAGATCGTTTCGATGGCCATCGGGGTGTTCATCAGCCCGGGCATGATCGCGTTCACCCGGATGCCGTGCTTCGCGTTTGCGATCGCCATCTGCTCCGTGAGCGCATTCACCGCGGCCTTGGATGTCTTGTACGCGGCCAGCGGCATCGCCGCGACGGCGGCGACCGAGGAGATGTTCACGATCGCGCCACTCTTCTGGGAGCGCATTTTCGGCAGTACGTGCTTGCACGCGAGGAACACCGTCTTCAAGTTGACGTTGAAGATGTGGTCCCACGCGGTTTCTTCGATGCGCATCACGCTCGCATCGCCGTGCCCGATGCCCACGTTGTTCTGGAGGACGTCGATGCGCCCGAACTTCTCGACGCACGTCTCGGCGATTCGTTGGCAGTCGGCGCTGCTCGTGGCATCGGCTTCGAGAGCGACTGCTTCGCCGCCCTCCGCGGTGATTTGTGCAAGGGTTTCTTCGGCGGACTCGAGCCGTCGGTCGACCAGGAGCACGCGCGCGCCTTCACGGGCGTAGAGGAGCGCCGTCGCGCGACCGTTGCCGATGGTCTCTCCGGGGGTTTGTCCGGCCCCGACGACGATTGCGACCTTGTCTTGGAGTCTCATGGTGCCCCTTTCCTCGGGCCTGGCGTGATCATTCCCGCAACGCGAGCGGATTCATCCGACCTGGCAAGAGGATCATCTCGTCCAGGTCCTGCACGACGTTGTCCTTGTAGTCGTTCCAGTCTCGTAGCCTGGGGTCCGCCGCCGCGGCTTCGTGGAGGCTTCCGAGGCTCTCCCAGTCCGGGAGAGCCCAGAGGACGAGGGCTTCGCGGGGGCGCCATGCGACGCGGTAGGCCCCGACGACGTCCCAACCGAGTTGGCCGAAGACGGCCTGCAGGGCACCCAGGCGCTCCAGGTACCCAGGGGGCTCGCCGAGGGGGAGCTTCACGATCTCCTGGACGAATACCCGGCCGCGGACGCCGTCGCGCGCAAGTCCTTCTTGGTCTCTCGTGTAGTCGGTCGGGAGCAAAACGCGGTCGTGGCCACCGCGGCGAAGGTCGGTGTTCGCTGTCCACCACGCCTCCATGTTGCTGTCTCGTTGCTGATCCTGAAACTGGCGGGCGAGGGCGCCGGTGAGCGTGTTCCATCCTTCGTGTTGCCAGATGTTGATCACCTTCGGGGAGTGGCCGGAGTGTTGCGCGGTTCGGAACTGTCCAAGCGAAGGCGAGTGTTTCACGCCAGCGCGCCGTCGCGCGGGGATGAACCCGAGCGACAGGACGCTCGCCATGTACTCGTCTTCGCGCCCGGGAACGACGTGAATGATCTCGTGCAGGTAGATCGCCACGTCGGCCTCAGGTTCCGAGTGCGACGGCCGGTGGGGTGGCGAGCAGCCAGCCTTCGGTGTCCTCGAGCAGTTCGTGCTCGCGTGCGGTCCACGCGTTTCGCTCTGGATCGGTCTCGATCGTCTCCATGGTTTCGCAGATGTGTGCCCAGTCGCGGAACGACCAGAGGTTCATACCGACGTTCGGGCGTAACGAGTGGCGGTACGCGCCGAGCAGTCTGATGCCGCGTGAGGTAGCGAGCGGGATGTAGTCCGACTCGAGGGCGGCATGGTAGTCGGGGAAGCGGCCCCCGCGGCTGCGCACGTTCTCTCGCAGCACGACGGGCCCCGCGCGGTCTTCCGCCCGGATCTGTGCGCGGCTTGGGCAGAACGCGGCCCCGACGAGAAGGTCGTGCCGGCCGCCTGACCGCAGGGCAAGGGCGTGGCGCTCGAGTTCACAGCCGTACGGGTCTTTCTCCTCGAGCGGGAACCGAGCGCCCTGCGCGCGGCCGAACTGTTCCCAGTCATCCATCTCCCACAGGACGTTGGCCTCCGGCCAGTTCGCCGTGCTGCCCCCGGTGGCCCAGATTCCGACCAGCCGGATGCCGAACTCGTCTTCGAGATGGGGCCCCCAGCCGGTCTGGTACCGATCGATGAGTGCACCGCGCCCGGCTCCCGTCACGTCGATGGTTTCGAACACGTAGATCGCCATGGTCGCCGAACGCGATACGATCAGACCCAACGGGGCATGACAAGCGAGGGCGTGGCGACTAGAAGGTGCGTCCATCCATGGCTTCCGAGGCGTCTGAACCGATCATCGTGTGCCTGGGCTTCCCCGCCCTGCACGACCACGCAAGCTTGGACGGGCTGCGGGCGATCCATCCTCGCATCGAACCGATCCTCCTGCCGGTCGATCCCGGAGCGGATTGGCTCTCGCCGTCTCCCGCCGAGCCGCATGCCGAGCCTCCGGCGTGGGGGATGAGTGTGGCCGCCGAGCGAAAGGACGCGCTCGCGCGGGCCGAGGTGCTGATCGGTCTGCATACTTCGCGCGGTCTCATGGCTCTCGCACCGCGGCTCAAGTGGATTCACTCCGTCGGCGCGGGAGTCGACGGTTGGGTGGCTTCGGGGGTGTCGTCGGATCGGGTTTTCGTCACGAACTCGTCGGGGTTGGGGGCGCGGTCGATCTCCGAGTTCGTGATGGGGCGGTTGCTCCAGGTGTGGAAGAACTTCCGCCTGATCGACGAGGCGCAACGTGAACATCGCTGGGCGGCGGCGCACGGCCGTACGTTCGGTGCGACGACGATGGGGATCATCGGGCTCGGCGCGATCGGGGAAGCCGTTGCGATCCGGGCGCAGGCCTTCGGTATCCGGGTGCTCGCGATGAAGCGATCGTACCGGCCCGGCATGACGTCCCCGTTTGCCGATGAGCTTTTCGGGCCGGAGCAGCTGCACGCGATCCTCGGTCAATGCGACAGTGTCGTGGTGGCGGCTCCGCACACCCCGGAGACCGAGGGGCTCATCGACGCCGCGGCCCTGGCGGCCATGCGCCCGGGTGCAGTCCTGGTCAATGTGGCTCGCGGGCCGCTCGTGGATGCCGCCGCGCTCGTCGCCGCGATGCAAAGCGGGCATCTCGGCGCCGCGATCCTCGATGTTTTCGACGAGGAGCCGCTGCCGGAGTCGAGTCCCTTCTGGGAGCTGCCGAATACCTATCTATCGCCGCACGCGGCGGTCGCCGTCGACCGGTACGTACAAGATCTCTTCGATCTTTTCGCCGAGAACCTGCGTCGCTACGCGACCGGAGAGCCGCTGAAGAACGTCGTCGACATGGATGCGCTGGGCTTCCGCCGCGACCCTTGAATCGTTACCACTAGGTTCGTGGGGCAGACGACAGTCAAGGCAGAAATCGCGGTTCCGGCAGAGAGGCTCTGGGGGCTCGTACGAGACTTCGGCAACGTACCCTGGATCCCCGGGGGCGATGAGGCGACCGTTGAAGGTGACGGCGTGGGCATGGTGCGCGTGCTCATGGGCGGCGCGGTCCGCGAGCGGCTCGAGAGCGTCGATGATACGAACATGAAGCTCGGGTACACGATCGATGAAGGCCTTCCCGTCCCGGCGACCGACTACCACGCGATCATGACGGTCACCTCCGCAGGCGCCGGGCGGAGCGAGCTCGACTGGACGTGCACCTACGCCCCGAGTGGCGCGAGCGCCGAGGAAGTCGGGGCCCAGTTCGATGGGCTCTACGCCGTGATGATCGGTTGGATCAAAGAGAACCTCGGCGTCGCGTGAGATCAAAGGTTCGCGGCACGGTCAGGCGAGCGCCGCGAGACAGCCGGCGCGTTCGAGGATGGCGCGCAACTCACCGTCGCGACTCACTTCGGCGTACTTCCGACGAAGCTCCTTCAGTGACTTCGCGTGGTACTTCTGCGGGCCGCCCACCGTCTGGGACCACGCCTTGCCGTCGAGATCGACCGCGATTTGGTCGGCCCCGGAACCAATCGCATCGGCGATGGCGGAGGCCCAGATGAGGTACGGCCGGACTTCCTGTTGCAGGAACGGCTCGAGGGTCGGCGCGAGAGAGGTCCAATTCTCGAACTCTCCCTCCGCTTTCGGGTTCAGCATCCGATTGATCCACTGGCGGACGGCGGATCTGTCGGCGAGAAGCCCGCCGCACGTAGGGTCGGTCCATGCGTTGTAAATCTGCCCCCAGAGCCCGAAGTCGGCGAAGCAGGGCCGCGCGCCGAACAGGTACGGCCGGCTGGCGAGGTGCTTTTCGAGGAGATCGATGCCGTTGGCGAACGATGCCTCGATGATCGGGGCGGTGTGCTCATTGGAGCCGACGACTCCGACGCGTCCGACCATGCGCTCCCGGATCTGGTCCGCCAGCGGGGCGCGCTCTTCGGCCGAGGCCTTCGGCATCATCGCCGCGACGAGCCTTTCTGCGGCCGATCTCTGGTCGGCTTCGTCCGCCCAGCGGTAGTGGAACATCCATTTGTTCGCCCACTCGTCGCCGAAGTCCTCGAGAAGCTCGGAGAGAAACTTCATCGCTGCGCCGGGCGGGTGGGTCGACGGCTCGGCGAACTTCGCTTCCATCGCTTCGAGGATGGGCGTGGAGTCTTGCAGTCCCTCGTCCTCCGGGGTCGCGACGGCGGGGATGATCGGCAGGCGAGCGTACTTCTGGTACTCGGCCATCGTATCGGCGCTGCGTGAGATCCACTCGTGCGGGATTCCCTTGTACCGGTAGTACGACCGCGTTTTGACGGAATAGGGAGACAGCTCCGCACCAAAGATTCGATACTTGTCTGACATGTCGCGGGTATCTGCCAGTTCCGGAGGCCGCGGTCCAGGCCGCGGGGCGATTCTCCTGCGCCGGAGCCCACTTGCGGTGGGGGTGGTCGTGCGCCAGGTTTCGCAGACGCCGTAAAGTGACGATCTGTCACGCTATTTTCTCCCCGGTGCTACGAAAAGTCGTTGCCAACGATCGTTCGTTTAGGGTAACGCATGGCATCAAATGAGGCGCAGACGTTCATCCGCGCCCGTACTCCCAGGAGGACTCGTGCTTGCTCGCCGTTCCCGCCCCTATCTCTCCCTGCTCTTTCTTGCGGCAATCGTACTTGCGGCAATCGTAGCTGGTCCAACCCTCGTGATCGCCGCCGACGTTGGCGTGACCGCAAAGAGGGTCGTCATCGTCGACAAGACGGCGCTCAATGGCACCTCGAAGCTGGTGATCAAGTCGAAGGACGGCGCGGTCACCGCGGGCCCGTCGGGTGATCCTGCGGAACTCACGGGCCTGGTGCGGATCTATTACACGGACAACTCGGCGAACGGGTCGAACATCGACCTGCCGTTCCCGTGGATCAAGAACACCGACACGGTCGTCAAATTTCTGAACAAGCTGGCGCCGGCGGGTCCGAGCGCGGTGAGGGCTGCGGTGGTGAAGGCCGGCAAGGGCTACGTCGTCTCGGCGAAGGACAAGGGCGGGATCGACATCTCGACAGCACCGGCTCCTGGTGGCGGCGGCCTGACGGTCGTGTTCGTCGTAAACAACGGCATCGACTCGTCGAACAACCGCAGCTGCACGCGGTTCTCTGAAGCGGACGGCAGCAAGATCATCCACAGAGTCATCGCTGGAGGCCTCGGCTTCAAGCTCACGCTGAAGGACGGCCAGCCCGTGACCTGTCCGACCGACTGCGCCGACGGGTTCATGAACGGTGACGAGACGGACGTAGATTGCGGCGGCCCCACGTGTGGTCCGTGCTCGGACGGGCTCGCGTGTGGGGTCCCGACCGACTGCACGAGCGCCGTCTGTACGGGTGACGTATGTCAGACGCCAACCTGCACCGACGTCGTGCAGAACCAGGACGAAACCGATGTCGATTGTGGCGGCCTGAGCTGCGCCGGCTGTCTCGACGGCGAGAGTTGCGTGCTTGCCGGCGACTGCACCAGCGGCGTCTGCACCGGGAACGTCTGTCAGGTGCCGACCTGTTCCGATGGCGTCAACAATCAGGACGAGACCGACGTCGATTGCGGCGGCGCGACGTGCGTGGCCTGCTCCAACGGCGATGCATGCAGCGCGGGCACCGATTGTCAGAGCGGTGTCTGCTCCCTCAACATCTGTCAGCCCCCCGCCTGTGGCGACAGCGTTCAAAATGGGGACGAGACGGACGTCGATTGTGGGGGCAGCGTCTGTGCAGCGTGCGGGCCCGGCTTGGGTTGTAGCGTAGGTGGCGACTGTACGAGCACGATCTGCTCGAGCGGCTCGTGCACGACGCCGAGCTGTGGCGACGGTGCGCAGAACCAGGACGAGACCGACGTCGATTGCGGGGGCGCGATCTGCGTCTCGTGCCCCGACGGTGGCGGGTGCGCAAGCGGCAGCGATTGCGCGAGCCTGGTGTGCACGGGCGGCTCGTGTCAGGTGCCGACCTGCTCGGACGGCGTCCAGAATCAAGACGAGACCGACATCGACTGCGGCGGCTCGACCTGTGGTGCATGCGGCACGGGCGAGATGTGTGGCTCCGGTTCGGACTGCGCGAGCGGCGTGTGTGGCGGCGGGCTGTGTGCGGCCGCAACGTGTGCGGACGGTGTCCAGAACCAGGACGAGACCGACGTCGATTGCGGCGGCTCGGCCTGCGGTGCGTGCGGGCCGGGAGGAGGCTGTAGCTCGGGGAGTGATTGCACGAGCTTCATCTGTTCCGGCGGTTCCTGCACGAGTCCGAACTGCTCGGATGGTGTTCAGAACCAGAACGAGACCGACACCGATTGTGGCGGCGCCTGCGGTGCTTCGTGCTCGCTGGGCGACACGTGCGGCGGCGGCGGGGACTGCATCTCGAGCGTCTGTACGGGCAACATCTGCAATTGCGGCACGAAGATCCATACGTTCTCGCACTCGAGCAACGGGGGTGGCGTCTTCGACAGCGCGGAGTGGGGCGGTGGCTCTCAGGGGCACTCCTTCTCGCCAGAATGTTCGGTCACGATTCAGAACCCGAACGACAACATCGACTTGGTTTGCACGATCTCGCAGCCCTTCGCGGTCACCGGATCTTCCGGCTTCGCGGCCTGCTTCGGCAGTGGCGGCGAAGACGGCGACGGTTGTGCCGTCACGGGCTGTCCGCCTGCCGGCATCGGGTCCTGTTGCACCGCGCGCCCGTCGTGCTCGGCGGCGCTCAACGGCAGCGCCAGCGCGACGTACCGGGTGCAGTGCAACCCGTAACTTGATTCGAGGCGGAGCCGCGCCGGTAGGCGGCGCGGCTCCGTGCGTGTCTGGGTGTGGAGGGGGAA
>JAJCZO010000294.1 GCA_029262355.1 Deltaproteobacteria bacterium | reverse complement strand
AAGGACTCTGATCACTTGACGCGACGGGCCGTGCCAGGGCAAGGGCAAGGGATCGTCATGCCAAGACTCATCGAGAAGCCCTCCATCATCGAAGCAGCGGGCACGAAGCCCAAGCGCATCGAAGAATACGCGGGTCGAGTGAACTCCGGCCACGAATCCGTCAGTGTCGCCCGCATGAAGTCACCCCATGGTTGGGTCGAGCCCGGACAGCGACCTGACTTCGAGGAGTTCACGCTCGTTCTTGCTGGAATGCTCAAGGTCGAGCATGAAGGCGGTGCCTTCGAAGTCCGGGTCGGGCAATCCATCGTGACCGCGCCCGGAGAGTGGGTACGCTATAGCACGCCCGAAGAAGGTGGCGCCGAGTACGTCGCCGTCTGCCTTCCGGCCTTTTCGCCCGACACCGTTCACCGCGACCCGGAGTGACACGACCCCCTCCAGGTGGCGCTCGAGCTCGGGGCTCACGCGGGCGCTGAGGGTGACGCGTACCAGCAGCTCCTCGGCCTCGTCCGGCCCCTATTCGAGCGGAGCGACGAGGAGGTGTGCCCGAAACGTTCGAGCCGAAGATCCCCGACGCGCCCCAACCACGCGGCTCGCGCGACCTCAGCGTTCCCAGCCGAGCTCGACGATGCGCTTCTCGGCCTGAATCTTCCGAAGATAGCAGGCCAGCAGGTCCCGCAGGCGCCCCTCGCGCTCCGAGAAGACCTCGAACATGGGCATGTACTCGGCCTCGAGCATCTCGACGAAGATGTGCTGGCCGGGCTCGGGCACGCCACCAATCTTCTTCAGACGCTCGACCGTATCGGTCATCTGCAGAACGACGGCGGCGGGACCGGCCGCCTGGAGGCGCTCCACGTACGCCCGGTTCGGATTCGCCGGCGGCGCACCGCGGTGGTCGGCCCGCGTCTGGGCCAACACGAGATGACGCACCTCGCTCCCAAACACCTTGGCGATGTTACGCGCAGCCACCTCGTCGTACCCCATGCCTCGAATCGCATCACTTCCGAAGATGTAGGTGTGCTCCACCGTATCGCGCAGGAGGGAGGCGGCGATGATCTTCCAGTCATGCGCCCGGCGGCGCGTCATCTCGTCGATCAGGTCGAACGTCGCTGCCTTCACCTGCTCGAAGGAGAGCTCACCGTCCGAACCGGCGTCCTCGGTCGACGTGTGGCCGTACGCCGCGATGTCGTACGCGAAATGAACGAGCTGGCGCTCGACGATCGTCAATCCGGGAATGCCGTCGAGAATCTCGTAGGCCGTCGCGCGCTCGAGGTCGAGATATTCCACCGATGGCGGCCGATGCGTTTCGGGTGCGACCTTCGCTTCGTCGTGGTTCTTCCATGACTCTCTCAGATCGCGGATCGATTCGTTGACCAATGCGAGCAGGATCTGCGACACGACCCGGCCAGGGTCGTCGGCCCGAGCGTCACGTTCCCAGCTCGGCAGGTACTGCTCTTCGGTGGCGCGCAGGATTCGTCGCTGTTTGGCCGGCGGCGTGGCCTGCAGCGTTCGCAGGTTGTGCAGCCGATCGCTCTGCTTCACCCGGCGCGTCATCGGGTCCGATGCCGTCACCTTCTCGACCGACGCAAGCTTCGCCTCCGCGCTACTGATGCCGTGGTCGACCGCCTCCACCTTCGTGAGAGCCTCGATGCCGCACATCACGTCGACGCCGTACGTCCACAAGAGCCGGAAGGCACTGATCTCCTTCGCGAACACACCCCGCAGCCCCTCACCTCCAAAGAGCTTCGTGTCCTCGACCGTATCGTGATGCAGCGCCAGGATGACGCCGTCCTTCGTCACGCCGGCCCGCGCCTCCGCGACGTAGCCGCCTGCGAGAAGCGCGCGGCGGATCTCGACGAGCTGAACCGCCACCGCTCTCGGGTGGCGGAAGTAGGGCTCTCCGCTCTCGCGAAACTGGTCACGGTGACCAAACTTGGCGAAGTTGTACGACAGCTCGATGTCGAGGATCTCGTCCTGGCTGAACTCGGCCGCGCGGAGGCCCTGGACGAACCCCTCGTGATTCGTCTCGATGGAGATGCTGTGGCGGAGCGCGCCGAGATCGATGGGACTCTCGGCGCCCCGCGGGTCCTTTGAGGCCATGCCCGTCACCGGGGTGCTGTTATACCCCACTCGGCAGGGGGCGGGAACCACTTGTCGCGCGGCGCGCCCGTCGCGGGCTATGATCGCTTCGAAGATCGGATGAAGGACGAAGACAACACCACCTCCCCTGCCGAAGTCGTCGAGGCCGCGCTGCGGGCGCTCGACGCCGGCGACGTAGCCGTCTGGGACTGGAACGTCACGACCGGAGTCTTCAACTCCCGAGGCCCCTGGAAACGACTTCTCGGCTCGCTGCCCGAGAAGAGTGGGGACCGGTTCGGCTGGTTTCTGGAGCTGGTCCATCCCGAGGACCGCGACCGACTGGCGAGGATCGCCGCGGAAGGCCGGAAGGACCGGAAGCTGGACCTCACGTTCCGCATCGTCGATCCCGACGGCGCCGTGCGATGGCTGGCGGCGCGCGGCAGCATTGCTCACCCAGAGAACGGCTCGGACATCCATCTCAGCGGCGTGATGCACGACGCGACCGAACACGTCTCCGAACTCACGACCGTAAACGAGGCCCTCAGCCGATCGGAACAATTGCTCCGCTCGGTCGTCGAGAACGCGCCCGCGACGATCCAAACCGTCGATCGCCAGGGCACGATTCTAACGAGCAACGAGCCGCTCGCGGGCAAGAGCCTTTTTCAGTTCGTGGCCGACCACCAGCGCCTCCACCTGCACGATGTGCTCCGACGCGTCTTCGACGAGCGCGAAACCTGCTACTTCGAAGGCGAGTCTCCGGGCCGAGGCTGGTTCGGAGCCCGGTACGCCCCCATCGTCGAACACGACGAGGTCGCCGCCGCTGTCGTCGTGGTCTTCAACATCACGGAGCAACACAAGGAGCGCGCCGCGGTTCGCGACAGCGAAGCACGCTTTCGCGCGATGGCGGAAGCCTCACCGGTCGCCATCTGGCGCGCGGGCACGGACATGGGCTGCCAATACGTGAATGGCGAGTTCCTGCGATTCGCAGGCCGGCCCATCGAAGGAATGCTCGGCACACGCTGGACCGATCTAGTCCACCCGGACGAACGGGATCATCTGCTCGACGAATGGCTCGACGCGTTCGAGAAGCGATCGAACCTTTCAGTCGAAGCGCAGTTTCGACGAGTCGACGGCGAATACCGCCTCATCCTCGCCGGCGGACGCCCCATCCACGCCAGCGACGGCACATTCGAGGGATATGCGGGCACGTGCGTCGATCTGACCGACATCCGTCGGACCGAAGAAACCATGGAGATTCTGCGCGGAGAGCTCGCCAACGCGCTGCGACTAGCCACGATGGACCAGATGGCTGCCGGCCTGGCACACGAGCTTCACCAACCGCTCGCAGCGATCAGTGCGGCGACCGGAGCCGCGCTGCGCGAGATCTCCGATGGAGGGTTCTCGACCGAGCGAGTGAAGGAAATGGTCGACGAGGCACGCATCCAAGCACTGCGAGCCGGCACGCTGCTCGGCCACATGCGCGACTTCATCCGCAAGACGCCCTACGAAACGCAAACCGTGTCGCTCAACGAGCTGGTCCAGACGGTGATCACGCTCGTGCGTCGCGAGTCCCAGCGCCGGCGCATCGCCCTGGAGGTGGCCCTCGAGAACGACCTCCCGACGACGACCGGCCACCTCGTTCAACTCCAGCAGGTCGTGATCAATCTCGTGCAGAACGCCTTTCACTCGATGAGCGACACCGAGGAGAGCCGCCGGGTCTTGCGAATAGAGACCTACTGCCCGGGACCCGGCTCCGTGGGCATCGCGGTCAGCGACCGCGGGGATGGCTTCGCCAGCGACGTCGCCGAAGAGATGTTCGACGTGTTCTTCACGACCCGAACCGACGGCCTCGGAATGGGCCTCGCCATCAGTCGCTCCATCGTCGACGCGCACAGCGGCACACTGACTGCGGAGAACCGCGCGAACGGTGGAGCGACCTTTCGCCTCGTCCTCCCCGTCCACGCAGCGAGCGCCACGGGGTCGTAAGGACCGCCAGATTCGTAATCAGGTCGCCGGTTCGATTCCTGCGGGTGGCTCTTTGGAAATGTAGTTCTTTCAAGAGCTTACGAAGATCGATCTTGACGTTTGGCGCACCGCGAACCTGTCTTGTGTGCCTATGGTGCGCCAACTTTCTGAAACGTCGTCTGCGCGGCGCCGAGCGGGCACTCTCGAGCGTGCCGAGCCCCGTAACCGAGTCTGGGTTCAAGTCCCACCTCCGGCATCTCGAAACCCGCGTCCCGCGCGGGTTTTCGAGTAGAGTAGGACGCTGGCGCGGTGGCCGTAGGATGCGGGGAGTAGCTGTTGTCCGACCCCTTTCGGGACGACGTCGGTGCCTCAGTCCGCTCCGTGACTCCGTCTCCAGCGCCCTCTCATCGAACCGTGCG
>JAJCZO010000293.1 GCA_029262355.1 Deltaproteobacteria bacterium | reverse complement strand
GGCGGTTCGAGCGGCGGCGCTGCCGTAGCGCTCGCGACCGGGATGGTCCCGATCGCCGACGGGAGCGACATGGGTGGGTCGCTGCGAAATCCGGCCGGCTTCTGCGGCGTCGTCGGGTTTCGGCCCTCGGCCGGGCGCGTGCCGATCCATCCGGCCCGACACGCGTGGTCCCCCCTCATGGTGCTCGGCCCCATGGCCCGCACCGTCGCGGACACCGCCCTGCTCTTGTCGGCGATGGCAGGGCCCGATACGCGGTCGCCCATCGCGTTGTCGGAAGCCGGGCGCGAGTTTGCCGTACCGCTCGAGCGCGACTTCCGCGACGTGCCGGTCGCGTGGAGCGCCGATCTCGGAGGCCTCCCGTTCGACTCATGCGTGCTGGCAACCACCCGCCCTGCGCGCGACGTTCTTCGCACGATCGGTTGCCGCGTCGAGGACGCCGAACCCGATCTTCACGAAGCGGACGCAGTCTTCAAAACGCTTCGGGCCTTCTCGTTTCTCGCCGGCCTCTCCAGCCTCGGAAGCACGGGAGAGCAAGCGCTGAAGCCAACCCTGCGCGGCGAACTCGAGGCGGCGCGGGCGCTCACCGCAGACGACCTCGCCCGGGCGGAAACGCAGCACGCACAGATCTACCACCGGATGCGAACGTTCCTCGAAACCTACGAGTTCCTCGTCGCGCCCGTCAGCCAGGTTCCCCCGTTCGACGTCGAGACCCCGTTTCCGACCGAGGTCGGTGGCGTTGCGATGGAGACCTACATCGACTGGATGAAGTCCTGCTACTTCATCACCGTCACCGGACACCCCGCGATCTCCATCCCGTGCGGCTTTACCGACGATGGCCTTCCGGTCGGCGTACAGATCATCGGTCGACATCAGGACGACCTCGGCGTCTTGCAGTTCGCGTACGCCTTCGAGCAGGCGAGCCGCGTCGGTCACCGGCCACCAAAGGCTCGTCACACCGCTGCAGAGTAGAGCGCGCGCTACGGGCGACCAGCCGCATCGTCGAGGAGCGCCACGAACCGTTTCGCAAAGAGGTAACTATCCCCCGGCCACCGTGCCGACAGATAGTTCCCGTCCTCCACCACGAAGGCGGCCCGGTGGTCCTCCCGCGTCCCCCGGGTTCCTATGGTGATGGGGCCCCGCTCGAAATCGGTCGGCGACGAAAGAGCGGCCTCCACCTCGTCCTGAACGTAGGCGTCATACGTGCGGTAGTGGCGCCCGAGCTTCCAGGCGGTGAGATAGTATCCGAGGCGCTCCATGTACCTCGGCAGGCAGGTCGTGCGATGGCCGGACAGGACGGGCCGTCCGGTGGCGGGGTCGACGGCACGCGCGAGCGGCAGAACGCCGTGACAGATGGCGCCGACCGGTCGCCCGCGGGCAAAGAACGCGGCGATCTGACGCTGCAGCTCCTCGGAACCGAGATACTGCCGCATGCCCGGCGCGTGGCCCCCGGCCAGAACGAGGCCGTCGAATCGCTCGAAACCCACATCGCGCCAGCGCAGGGGAGCACGAAACGCCGCAGCGGCTTCGAGCGCACGATAGAACTGCTTGGGTTCGGGCTCCGCACCGAGCTGGCCGAAGATCACGCCGCGCAGGAGCGTAGGGTCCGCTGCCGGCATCGCGCCGTCCTCGGTCGCGAACACGACATCGATGCCATTCTCGGTGAGGACCTTCCACGGCACCGCGACCTCGGTGACGTCGAAGTCGCGATCGGGCAACGGAATCAAAACGCTCTTCTGCACGGACACCCTCCTACAACGTCGGAGGTCGAGCGCGCCACCAACCGCCAGGGAAGCAAGAGAAGGTTGTCGTCATGCGGCCATCAACGGTCGCCAATGTCGGCCCAGATTTCGAGTCGGTCGTTCACCGGGTAGACGCGCGGGAAGAAGCCGCTGGCCTCCGCCTCGCCTCGCCCGATCGCTTCGAGCACCCGGGAGAGGTCGCGGAGGTCCGCGAGCTCGAGCTGCGGTGCGAGCGTGTCCGAGAGCTCGTCGTGGGCCCCCCAGAACACCACGTCACCCGGCAACACCGCCGTGAGTGTGCGGGCGGTCGAACGGTACGCGCCAATGCTGCCGCCGGGCAGGAAGGCGAACAGGGGCCGTGGACTGATGTAGTCGCCTGAGAACAGCCAGTGCCGCGCCGGATCCCACAGGGAGATGGATTCCGGAGTGTGTCCAGGCGTGTGCCGGACGACGACCTCGCGTCCGCCGAGATCGACGGGTTCGCCCGGCTTCCACCATTCGGCGACGTGCAATGTTGGGGGTTCGCGAGCGACCACCACGCCGAGGAATTGCTCGAAAGTCGGGACCAGCACTCCGCCCCGGGCCTGCGCGCGAAGCTCGGGGAGGTCGGCCAATGCAATGGCCGAGAAGTTCTCGATGCTGCCGACGTGGTCATAGTGGAGGTGGGACGGGAGGACGATGACAGGCAGGTCGGTCAGGTCGTCTACCACGGGCGACAGGTCCGCCCAGCCCCCGCCCGCATCGAAGAGCACCGCGCGGGCATTTCCGAGCAGGAGGTAACTCACGTTGCGTCCCTCGGAGCGCGGCTCGCCGATCGCGATCGTCGCCTCGTCGAGGTGCTCGACAGTATACCACTCGCCGCTCCACGCGACGCCGGGATCGAGCGGCGGGGGAGCATTGGGCTCCCCTCTCTCGACGTGGAGAGCGGCGAGCCGCGGCGCCAGTGTTCGCCGCATCGCGAAGCCGACGCCGAGGGCAGTCGCAAGGAGCACCACGAAGATGATGACCGGTCGGCGCATCCGCGGACCCTATACCCGGGGCTCAGCCGCGCGGCCAGGGTGTCGCGTGCCCCCCTGCCCGAGCAGGCGGCGATGCATCACCGCCCTATGGAGTCCCCGACGCATTTCTCCTTCACCTCGGCCTCGGCGGATCCGATTCGCCACCCGATCTGCCAATCCGACCAAGGCTTCAACAGCGTTTCGCTCAACACCGACCATCCATGAACCGTTACCGTGTAGGGGTCGTCGCTGGAGTCTGGCCACCCCGCGTCACCAGCCTTTTCTTCACGGCTGTGCTATCGCGAGGCAGGCGGATTATGAGCGCTCAGGGACGAGGCCCCGACGGACGGTCGCACTTCGCGCAGGAACGGACCGGAACCGCCGTATGACGGATCTCGACCGCGAGCATTTCCGCCAACTTCGCCTGGACGCCCAGGAGTTCCGGCGAGCAGTATTCGACGCCGATCACGGGAAACGCGAGCACCTGATCCGAACGTGGAGCCCCTGCGTGGAGAATGCCGTCCGGCGACTGTTGAGCTTCGAAGGCTACGACAAAAACGAGGCGCTTGTGGGCAGGCTCGTGACGCTCGCCTGGGAGGTGTGCCTCCTCACCGAAGGGTTCGTTCTGCGGCTAGAAACGTCGCCGGGCACCATCGAGGAGGCGAAGGAGGCGGCAACCCACACCCACTTCAAGATCGCCACGCGGCTTCGGGACTGCTTCTCGACGTTGGTCAAACAGCTCGGCCCCGATCAGCGGGACGAGCGCTAGTCCCATGCGACCCGACGAGATCACCCGCACGCTTCGGAATCCGCGCGACCGCGCCGGCTGGGAGCAACTCCTTCGTCTCGAGGATCGCCGCATCACGATGTACCTCCTGAGCCTCGGCCGGCAGACGGGCTGGCGCTCTGCCGCGGACCTCGCAGACATCAAGCAGACGGCACTCCTGCGCATCATCCTCGAGTCGAGGCGGATTCGGGATCCGACGGTCTATTGGACGTACTGGCGGCGGATCCTCCGATCGTGCTTCTTCGACTTCCTCCGCGTCGAGGGTCGGACCGCGACGCAGGAGATTCCGGACAATCTCCCCGATCCCTCGGCGGACCCTACAGCTAGGGACATCGAAAGGGTCCTGCGGTCGTTTCGCGAGGGATCCACGGCTCTCGGTGCAGCCGTGCTGGACGGGCTCCTGACGGGTGAGGCCGCTGCCGATACCGCTCGTCGCCTGAGCACTAGCCGGGACACGATCTATGCTATCCGCTCTAGAATCCGCAATCGCCTTCGACGCCTGGGCGTCGGTGTTTAGATCCGGCCGATCGAGAGCGTCTAGTCTTTTAGAGTCAGGAACACGGCGAAGGCGAATGGAAGACAAAAAGATGGAGCCCCGATCCGACAACGGCCCCCCGCGTGAGCATCTATCCGACGAGAAGCTTCTGTGCGCGGTGTTGGAGCCCGAGAGCCTCTCCAGCGACGATCGCGCCCATCTGGATCTTTGCGAATTCTGCCGCGAGATCGTCGCCCACGAGACGACGGAGAACCCGGTCTTCGCGCGCGCTCGCTCGGCAGAGGCGGGCGAACACTTCTGGACCGAGGTGAAGGACGCGCTGCTCGAGATCGAAGCCGAGGAGGACGAGCCGGCCCCGGACGTCGACGCGCCGCCCGTCTGGATACCCGACGTAACAATCGCTCCCCCCGCGCCTGCGCTGTCCGGAATGGTCAGGCAGCTCGTGAATCCCCTCTACGAGATTTCTACCGGGAGCCCCTGGGCGGTGTGGCAAAACTTCAGCCGCATGCTGTTCGCGATCGCACGCAGCCCCTGGTCGACCGCAAGCCTCCGGAATCGCCGCGCGCTCGTAGCCTCGTACCCGGGTTGCTTCTCCACGGTGGCCAGGACTTCCCTGGCGAACCTCATGGAGGTCGACGTCACGTCGGATCCGGTCAGACTTGGGCGGGCGATCTCCGGCGAAGAGCACTTTGACGCGGTAGTACTCGATACGTCCTCCGAGTTCGTGTTCGACATCGACTTCCAGAGCAGCGTCCGGGTACCAATTCTGTTCGCGGGCGACCGGGCGCGCATCGAGATGTTCCTGCGGGTGGTGGGCGGCAACGACGCGCAATGGTCCATCCTCGATGAAGCCGATGGACGGCTGGCCGTGGCCCTTCGGGTGAACGACCTCCTGGAGTCGGCGACGTCGACGAAGAGCACGGCCTGACCCGGTCAGAGAGTTCAGTGCTCGAGGCTTCCCTAGAGCTTCCACCCTTCGCAGCGGTCCTCACGATTTTTTTCGTCGCGGTTCTTTACCACGCCGTCCTTCTCCTGATCGTCGCTCCGGCGATCTTCGTGGCTGACCTGGTCGCGGCGGCCAGCCCCAGAGCTCTCGGACTCACCTGG
This sequence comes from Deltaproteobacteria bacterium, assembly GCA_029262355.1. GTDB lineage: Bacteria > Desulfobacterota > Binatia > UBA12015 > UBA12015 > VGTG01. Next base: position 980 of record JAJCZO010000293.1, on the reverse strand, counting down.
CTGACCGGCCGCACATGGAGCGGAGTGCTGGTTCGGGCTGGAGCCCTCGCGGCGGCATTCGGCATCGTCGCATGGTGGTTCGACGGGCAATCCGAGGGTTTCGTGGCGCGCCTGCTCCTCTGGATGTCGATACCGGCGGCCGCTGTCGGCTTCGGCGGAAAGCTCACCCAGCGCTACCTTCTGGACGACATGTCCCCCGAGGTGTGCCGCCTCGCGCAGCGGCTGCACGTGCGCAATCCGGAACAGTACCCGAAGAGGGAGGACGCCATCAACGCGATCCGCTCGGAGATCCAGGACGTCGAGAAGACCTACACGGCAAAGCGAGTGCTCGGCCTGACCGCTCCGGCAACCGTCTTGGGCATCATGCGCGCCGTGTCGGGCCTTTTGGAGTAGGAGGCCCGACACACCCCGTCCTGTCCGGAAACTCGGCCCGCGCAGTTACGCAGCCTCTCGTAGTTGTGCGTTCTCAGAACCCGTCCGCGACCGATCACGCGGCCTCTGCCCACGTGTAGCGATGCTGGAGCCCACCAACACGCGGTAGGCCGGCTACCCGTGCAGTCGAGCAGGGTCGCCGCTCGGCCAATCGTCCCGAGGGAGCGTCTCGGGCGCGCGAATGAACACGGTCTACGTTGTAGTAGCCCACGTAGGAAGTGAGAAGTCGCTTCAGGTGTCGCTCGTTCAGCACGATGACATGCTCGAGTAGCTCTCGACGGCACGTCCCGATTCATCGCTCCGCGTAGGCATTCTGCCAGGGGCACCGGTAGGCCGTGCGGATCGGCTCAGTGCCGAAAGCCTGGATCGCCGCATCGACGCGAGCGCCGAAGATCGTGTCTCGGTCGTGGATGACGTAGCGCGGTGCCGACTCGTCCGGGAAGGATTCGCGGAGCTGTTGGATGACCCACGCCGAGGTCGGGTTCTTCGTGACGTTGAAGTGGACGATGCGACGGGAGCCGTGCTCGATGAGGAACCAGACGTAGAGA
>JAJCZO010000292.1 GCA_029262355.1 Deltaproteobacteria bacterium | reverse complement strand
ACGCTATGTCGACGGCGGTGCACTAGAGCGTGTGCATGAACGCGACCGGGTCCTGCTTCTCTTCTTTTGTCAGGCTCGTGCGGTGGACGAGGTTGAAGAACTCTGCCGAGCAGTCCGGCGATAGCCTGCGCGCCACAGCGTGAAACGTCTTTGTGCTCCATGGTTCGTTCGTCCGTACGCCATCCAGTTCTGGATGTGCGCCTCATAGGTTGCCCTGGGAAAGCGCCTACCCTCGCGCCCGCCGGCGCTGCCCGCGCAGCAGGACTCGACACTCTCGCACTTCGAAGCCCTTTCGAGTCGCGGATGGGTTCTGAGGACGTACAGCGGGTCACGGCGTGCCTACGGAGCCCCCGACCCGCTCGGACGGCGCATGCCTGTCGTGACCTGATTTGATTCAGCACGTCTCGCCGCAGGCTGTGCGTACCCTGCCCTTGCGCGTTGGACCTGTCCGTCCGACGCGTTCATCGCCAAGACCCAGCAGCCGCTCAGCCGTTGCGTATCCAAGCGCGGCGCGGCGGGCCGATGTATCGCGAGTTACTCGCAAGAGCTGCGCGGTCCGAGCCTGGTAACGCTCTGTCCACAGCCTCGCGAAGCGACAATCCGCCGTCGTATGAGTAGGTTCTGGATTTCCAACGCACCGCTCCGCAGCACGTTCCACTAGTGTCGCCTTCGCAAGGTAACGACCGAGCAAGAACGCCTCACCCTCCTCGGCAAGACGCCGCGCCTCTGCCTCGCCAGCGGCTCTTTCTTCTGCCGACTCGGGCGTCGGGTTCAGTAGGTCGAAGTAGGCGACGTAGCCGACCTTCGTTAAGCCCAAGAGTGCGACAACCCTCATCAGAAGGACAAGTTCTCGTGGCCCCTGCAGTCCGCTCATCATCGAGAGTCACCCTTTCGCTCTAGCTCGTTCTGGTCCGTATGGGCGATGGAGCGACCGTAGATGGCGAGACTTGTGGTCTCGAAGTAGCTCAGACGGTCGTCGCAAAGCGTGATTCTGTGCTCGAACGCCTCGCTGCTCGCGTTGTCGCGCAGGAAGGGAGACTGGACGATGCCCCAGTCTTTGTCGCCGAGCGTTGCTCGAACTTTGAGTACGACATCGCCACGTCCAACTTCGCCTTTGAACTTGCCGCCGGCCAGCACAGCGATCGCGCGTGGCAGGTTCAGGGACTGCATCACCGTTTTCGCCGCGGCGTCCCAAAGCCAGTATCCAACCTGGTGGTGGAAGACCTCGCCGTTCGATCTGCGGCGAACCACCTGCCGGTAGGGCACGATGGCGAGCTTTTGGGCCTTTGCATTCTCGAGGTCGCCCCCTGCCTCGAAAACGATGGTCTCGGAGTACTGGTTGTCCTCGCTGTCCGCGGCTGTCGGCGCGACATCCAGGCCCTTGTCGCCTTCCCAGGTTCCAATCAGCCCGGCAAGCGGTCCGTAATCGATCTCATCTGGAGCAGCCATTTCCCTCACCTTTCTCTTGTTGGTCGGTCCTCAGGCCGTGAAGTGGCATGCTCAACCGACAGGCCTAATCCTGAGACTCCGTCTGCCTTCCCTTAGGCGGCGCACCCGTTCTCTGAGCGTGCGTCCTTCCGACCCTCTGCGATCGCTCGCGTCGGACATCTCGGGACGGTCTCGCCTGCCAGTCCATCGTGCGAGTGTCCACAATGGCCGGCGGATGTCGCCACTGGCTGCTAGTGCCCGTCCATCACTGCGGCGGCCTTACTTGGCGGCCATCGCAGCGACTGCCTCCTTCGTGGAGAGCACATCGTTGGCCATGAACCGGAAGTTGATGAGGGCGGCTGTGTATCCGTCTCCCTCGGGCACCTTCGCGGCGGCCGTGGCGTCGCTGACTACCGCAACCTCGAACCCCTGTTCCAGCAACTCTCGGAGGTGGGATTCAGTGCAGAGATTGGCGGACATGCCGGCAAGAATCACGCGGTCGATGCCACGCTTGCGCAGCTGCAGGACCAGGTCGTTGGACTCCGGGCCGTAGATCTTGTGCGGACTCGTTACGACGGTCTTGCCGTCTTCGATGTACGGCTTGTACCTGGCCAGCCAGTCCGCACCCGAACCTTCGAATCCCGTAGTGGCAAGCGGTCCCGGGCGGTCGAACATGCGAATCTTGTGCATCAGCACCTCGAGTGCTCCTTCGAACTTCCAGCCGTGGTCGTGCGGGAAGTAGTAGTGCGGCGAGACGAACACCTCGTAGTCGTTGGCTTTCGCTGCCTTGAAGAGAAGCTCGATGTTCTCGACCGTCCCGTTCTCCGTGACGCTCTCTCCGACGACGCCCCAGGCGACCCCTTTGGGGCTGAGAAAATCGTTCTGTGGATCGGTTAGGACGAGAGCTGTGTTGGAGGCATCAATCTTCACGCCCGGATCGGGGAGATCTGCCAGAGCAGGAAGAGAGACACCAAGAACGCTGATGAGGGCTAGCGTGCTAACGAGATTCCGATACTTCATTTTGAATCCTCCTGGATAGACTGGTTGTGCGTGCGGCACGTTGAGAATCGCTGTCGAGATACTTCCATCGACGTGTGGGCGAACGGCTGGTGGCTCTCGGTCGAGCGCTCGAACTCGCTGGTGGCCCGGAATGGGCGCCTCGGTCACTCTGCCATCGGCCTCGACGGGTGCTTCAGACCGCACGACCAACCCCGTTGAGGGTGTCGCGCGTGTCATCCCGAGTCTCTAGGACGAACGGCCTATTCATGATCCGACCAGGAACTTCAGATCGGAGTGGAAGGTCGGATACGCGTAGACCCGAGCCCTGATCTCCGACGCGGTCATGCCCTTCTCGATCGCCAGGGCGAAGGTGTGGATGGTCTCCTCGGCGCCGTGGCCGACGAGGTGTGCACCGAGAATGCGATCGCTGCGGTTCTCAACGAGCACCTTGGCCCACGCGATCGTCTCGCCGTATGTGCGCGCTGAGCGCCATGCGCGCATGTCGTTGGTGTGCACCTCAAAATCGAGTCCAGCTTCTAGGGCAGCCTCTTCGCTCAATCCGACGGTTGCGAGGGCGGGGACCGTGTAGATGGCGGCAGGCTGGGAGCCGTATTCGGCTGCGTGGAGGGTGTCGTGGACCAGGTTGTGACCGACTACTCGTCCTTCGTAGCTTGCGATGGGAGAAAGTTGCGGGCGGCCGGCGATTGCATCACCGGCGAAGAAAACATCGGGATTCTCGACGCTCCGCAGGTACGCGTCGAGTTCGACTCGACCGCATTTGAGCGTGATCCCGGCGGCGCGCAGGTCGAGTCCGGCGAGGTCTGCAATGCGCCCCGCGCCATTGGCAGCGATCTGACTGCGCACGGCGTCCGTCTTTCTGCCGCCATGTCGGTAGTGAATCTCCCGGCAAGGCCCCCGTCGACTGATGCGATCGATCGTGACGCCGGTTTCGATGCGAACGCCGAGCTTTTGCGTTGTGTCGGCGATTTGAGCGGACGCGTCCGCATCGAGCGCGGGTAACACTGTCGGCGCAACCTCAAGAAGCGTGACGCGCGTGCCCGCGCGTGCGAGGACGTGCGCGAACTCGAAGGCGATGACCCCGGCGCCGACAAAGGTGAGGGACTCCGGGAGCGCGGGGAGCTCGAGCAGATCGTCGCTTGTGATCAAGTGCTCCGCGCCAGGGATGGGCAGGGGGCGTGGGATCGAGCCCGTCGCGACCACGATCTTGTCGCCCGTATACGGGGTGCCATTCAAACAGATCTCATGTGCGCCGTTGAACTTGGCCCGGCCGCGGATGAACTCGATTCCGCAACGCGCGAGGCTCTTTTCGAGTTCCTGCGGAACGCCCTCGACGAAGGTCTCCTTGCGTTCGATCAGGCGCGGCCAATCGAGCTCCGGCCGACCGACCGTGATCTCGTGCGTCCCGGCGCGCTCAATGGTGTCCAGCGCTTGCGCCGCGGCGACGAGCACCTTTTTGGGAACGCAGCCGCGGATCGGACAGACGCCCCCGGCGTTTTGGGCTTCCACCACCAGAACGCGTTGACCGGCGGCTCTAGCCGCGCGGGCCGCGGCGAGCCCCGCATTCCCAGCGCCCAAAACCAACACATCGTACTCCGTGGGCATCTCTCTCGTTCTCCTTGACACCGAGAGATCGCACGTTCCGTGCCAGAGCGTGGAGATCTGAATAGGTCAGCAGTAGCGGCGCATGACGAAACAATCGGCGCTCAGTGGCCACCACGAGGATGCACAAAACCACGACGACACGTTGTGAAACGATTCGACGTGGCCAAGGATCTGGGGATGGGAACCGGTGTCTTCCGCCTGCCACTGCAATCTGTGCAAGGGCTCCTCCTGGGTCTCGCCCGAGAGCGGTCGCTCGATCGGTTGTTGGATCTCGGTATCCATCGCCTCGCGGATTTCCCCGATGTCGCGCTCGCTCGGGTCTGGCTCATTCAAGAGGGAGACATCTGCCCGTCCTGTCCGATGAGCACGCTGTGCGCGCAGAACATCCCGTGCCTGCAGCTGTCGAGAACGAGTGCCTTCGTGACGACTTGAACGACGCGCAAGCATTCGGCGAAATGATCGGTGTGAGTGGGGCACTTCGGCAGATCCAAGAGCAAATCGAGCAGGTGGTTCGGACCGACGCGAGCGTGCTGATCCTCGGGGAGTCAGGCACAGGAAAGGAACTCGTCGCCCGCGAGATCCACCGCTGCAGTGACCGAGCGGATCGCCCGATGATTCGCGTGAATTGCGCGTCGGTCCCGAGAGAACTCTACGAGAGCTGTGAGACTGACCGAGGACAACATCGGCGAGTTACAGCACTACGACTGGCCAGGGAACGTCCGTGAGCTCCAGAATGCCATTGAGCGGGCGGTGATCACGAGAGCAAGGGATGAGGAGAAGCGGCGGCGCCGAGCACCGAGGAAGCACTTCTGACCGAGACTCGCGACGGATCTGCAGCGTCGCTGAGGAATGACTATATGTAAGATGCCATAGTTGGTATCTCTTGAATACTGGTTTCGTACTCAGGTAGATATCTCTTCCGTGGCACCGACCAACCCGCAGGTGGCCAAGGCAGCTGGAGTGCCGCGGCCCGGCGAGATCTTCGACCCTGTCGCGCGTGCCCTCGACGTCATTGGCGATCGCTGGACGCTCGTTCTGGTGCGCCAGCTCATCGTCGGCGCGAAGGGATTCACGGAGCTGCGCCAACGCACGGGCATCGCGCCCCGCGTGCTCTCGAGCCGACTCCGCCAGCTCACCGCGGACGGCTTCGTAGAGCAGGTCGAGAACGGGCAGCGCTCGGTCTACGCCGCGACGGAGCGCGGGCGGTCGCTCGAGCCGATCATCTCCTCGCTCGCGCAGTGGTGGATTCACCATGGGATCCAGGAGCTCGCGATCGACGTCGATCGGTTCACCGACACCTCTCCGCAGTCGATCCTCGAGGCCCTGCCGTTTTTGCTGCGCGAAGAGCGGGCTCAGGGAGAGAACGTCGTCTTCGAGATTCGCCTCCAAGGGCAAGGCGGCGGCGTCTGGAGCGTCTCGATCCATGATGGACGTTGTGATGTGGCGCGCGGCTTCGCCGAGCGTGCCGACGTTCGGTACACCGCCGACGCGAGCGCTTGGTGTGGCGTCGCGCTCGGCCTTCTCGATGCACGCGAAGTCGTGAGGCAAGGCCTCATGACGAAAGATGGGGGCTCTCAGGCTCTCGACCACTATTTCCACCGAGTGTCGACGTTGGGCGCCGGTGGTTCGGGCCGCGGGCAACTCTCCCGCCCCGACAGGAGGAAGCCATCATGATCTCGTTCGGTCTCACGGAAGACCAAGACGCCATTCGCGGTGCGATTCGCGAGTTTGCCCACGGAGTGGTGCGGCCCCTTGCCCGCACGTGCGACGAGGAGTCGAAGGTTCCCGACGACTTCCTCCAGCAGGTCTGGGGGCTCGGCCTCACGACCACCCAGGTTCCCGAAGCGTTCGGCGGGATGGGTGCATCCCGGGAGCCCACGACGACCGCTCTCGTGCTCGAAGAACTCGCGTGGGGCGACGCCGGCCTTGCGGTCGCAGCGCTCGCGCCCTCGTTGTTCGTGAACGCGCTCCTCGATCATGGCACGGAGGAGCAGAAGCAGCGCCTGCTTCCCGGCCTTTGCGGCACGAGCTTCGCGTTGGGTTCGCTCGCAGTGGTCGAGCCGGGCGCCATGACCGATGCGGCCAGCCCGAAGACGACTGCGGTGGCGAAGAGCGGCGGGTACGTCCTCACCGGGACGAAGCGGTTCGTGCCGTTCGGCGATCGCGCGACGCACTTCCTGGTCGTTGCTGCGGTCGACGGCGGTCTCGGTGCTTTCATCGTTGCGCGGCATGCCGCCGGGCTGACGATCAGCGCGGAGGCGGAGAAGAATCTCGGCCTTCGTGCCGTTCCCGTGTACACCCTGGACCTCGACGGGGTAGAGGTCGGCGAAGGGGATCACCTCGGCGGTCCGAGCGGCTGCAACGTTCGCGCGCTGCTCGATACGAGCCGGACTGGCATCGCGGCCTGTCTCGTCGGGATCGGCAAAGCGGTCGTGGACTACTGCGTGCCGTATGCAAAAGAGCGCGTCGCCTTCGGTGAGGAGATCTCGAAGAAGCAGGCGATCGCCTTCATGCTTTCGGAGTCGCACACCGAGGTCGAGGCCATGCGCTGGCTGGTGTGGCAGGCGGCGTCGAAGCTCGAGAAGGGGCTCGACGCGACCAAGGCCAGCTTCCAGGCCTGGAGCTACGCGGGCGAGCGGGGACTGTGGGTGGCCGACAACGGCGTCCAGGTCCTCGGTGGACATGGCTTCATCCGGGAGCATCCGGTCGAGCTGTGGCTGCGCAATGCGCGAACCCTCGGCGTGCTCGAAGGCACCGTGTCCATCTAAGGGAGAATTGCGATGATCAATTTCGAACTGAGCGACTACGACAAGGCCAAGATCGACGTCATCAAGGAGGAGGGTCTCATCTGCCGCAAGTACGCACGGTATTATGATGAGAACGAGGACAAGGAGATCCCGCCCGACGAATTGCCGGAGGCGAAGGACTTCAAGCCGACGCCGAATCTCGCATCGACCCGGAGCGAGGAGGACAGCGGCCCGTCGGTGATGGCGATGCTGTACACGATCTACCGGTGCTGGGGTGACTACGCGGTCAAGCTGCGACAGCCCAAGATGGGGGGGCTCGGCAACGCGGCTCTGATGGCCGCGGGGACCGACGAGCAGAAGCAGCGTTGGTCGAACGGCTTCCTCTCGATGGCGATTACGGAGCCGGGTTGTGGGTCGGACCCGTCTCGTGTGACCGCCTCAGCGGTCCTCGACGAGAAGACCAACGAGTGGATCCTGAACGGCGAGAAGATCTTCGTGACCGGAGGCGTTCGCGCTGGCGGCGTCGTGATGTGGGCGACCGTCGACAAGTCGGCGGGGCGGGCCGGCATCAAGTCCTTCATCGTCATGAAGGGGACGCCGGGCTTCGAGGTCGCACACAAGGAGAGGAAGCTGGGCATTCGCGGCGAAGACACCGCGACATATGTGTTCAGCGACTGTCGCATTGCGCGCGACCAGCTCCTTGGTGGCAACGAAGAGGTGCAGAAGAAGGGCTCGGGCGGATTCCGCGGCGTGATGAAGACGTTCAACATGACGCGGCCCGCGGTGGCGGCGTTCGGTATCGGGATCTCCGAGGCGTCGCTGGACTTCACGAGAGACGAGCTCGAGAAGGCTGGTGTCGAGCTCGACTATGGTTCGGGCATCGGTAGTCGGTCTGCGGTGGCCGAGAGATTCATGAAGCTGGAGGCGCTCCACGAGGCGAGCAAGCTCACCGTTCTGCGTGCGGCGTGGCTCGCGGATCAGGGGCAGCCGAACAACATGGAGTCGTCGGTCTGTAAGGCGCACGCAGGTACGGCCGTGCGGCAGATCACTCAGGGCTGCATCGACATCCTCGGCCCACTCGGCGTATCGCGCGACAACCTGGTCGAGAAGTGGATGCGCGACAGTCGCATCATCGACATCTACGAGGGGACGGGGCAGATCCAGCGTCTCATCATCGCCCGCGGGTTGTTCGACTACACGCGCGACGATCTGAACTGAGAATCTCCTGAGCGGGATTCTCGTCGGGCTTTCGGACGAGCGGCCGTCGCTGACCGCTGCAGGGGAGAGCGACGGCCGCTTCGTCTGCGCTCGGTACGGGCCGGGACGCTCGACCTCCGGGCTCCCATGGGCCATTTCTCCATGACGGGCTCGG
>JAJCZO010000291.1 GCA_029262355.1 Deltaproteobacteria bacterium | reverse complement strand
CGTCGTTCCACCGCCGGTGGTCGCGGCTCCGGCCCGGGGCCATGCTCCGCGTCGTGTCTGGATCCCCGGAGCGTACGTCGTTCGGTACAGGCCATGCGGGACACCGTACCGGGTTTGGCGGCGCGGCTACTACCGGGGGGCGTATTGACGGGGTTCCTACTGCGGCCCCGAGTGGCGCACGTGCGTCGTTGCGCCCGCGACGACGGCTCGGTCTCGTTGCCCCAGGTCGTGAACGACCTGGAGGAGATTTTCGGCCATGTCCTGGGCCCCTGCACACCGCTCGCGTAGATCGCCACAGCGAATCGACGTGCCCCAGTGGATGCGGATGTCCGGTCCGGGCTCGGCGCTCAGCCGCTGGCGGATCTCACCGATGAGGTCGTTGCTTAGGCCGAGGATGTAGAAAGGGAGGATCTCGGTGTCTGGGTGGCACTGCTCGATGAGTTTGCCGACGCCGGGGCGTGCGGCGCCGAGCACGTAGGCGTCGTCGCCCTTCTGGCGGGCTCCTTCGGGGTGGATTCCGAGCACCCCGCCCGGCGCCGCCAGCGCGTGGGCCATCTGCCGCAGTCCGACGGGGTTCAGCTGGCTCTTGCGATCATCGCGGAACATGGGCGGCCACATCGCGTATCCACTCATGCAGGAGTTCACGATCATGCCAGCCGGGTTGTCGTAGAAGAAGTTGGACCGCACCGGGAAGTACAGCCGCTCGATGAAACTGCCGTGAATGAACACTGCGGCCGCCGCGGCGTACATGTCGAAGAAGGAGCGGTGATTCGAGACCAGGATGACGCCTCGCTTCGGGCGGAGGCTGGATAGGTTCTCGAGCCCGTAGATGCGCCAGCGCCTCCGCGTCACCCACGTTACGAAGTTTCGTGGCCCATGGTAGCCGAAAGCGGCCGCTGCACGCTTCAGCCGGGGCCAGGTGTTGATTGCTTCACCGATCGGCACGGAGATGTGCTCCATGCCACGCAAGGCCTCTCGTGGCAGTGGCTCGAAGGGGGCCGCACGAAACGGCTCGTCCGCTTCGGGTGGTCGCTCGGCAATGCTCGCGCTCATGGTCCCCAGCCAGACGTGGTTCCCCATCGTGCGGGGCATCCACGCTCTCGACTCAGTCGTGGGCTTTGCTTGGCCGAGAGTCAAGTGTCGCTGCGATTTTCGCCGATCGCCCCGTCAGGGGTTCTGGCCAGGAGCGCAGCACACGACGGCGACCTGGGCCCGCTTCCCCTCGAGGTTGAAGCAGTGTCCGGTGTCCGCGGGTGGCTCGTAGGTCTTGCTGATCCGCCCTGCGAATCTCTCGTTCGTGCGCAACTCGGAGAGCACGGTGTCGCAATCGCGGCCTGCGACTGGGAACTGGCCCGGCTGAAGGACGCCGGCCGAGATCGCGATGGAGACGACGACGCCGGTGGAGGCGTCGGGTACGGCGACCGGGACCGCCTTGGCCGGGGCGGCGGTGGCCGCGATGAGGACTGTGAGTCCGAGGAGGATGGCAACGAGGGTGCGCATGACGTGCATGGTGACGGTCGGGCGCGATTCTGGTCAATGGAATTTTATGTTGATGTCCGCCGGGGCGCCCTCTATGGCGCTTGGGTTGACCGTCGCCTTAGGGGCGGAGATATTCCGGTGATGCCGCGTCGTGTATCGGTGAAGAGGGGGCAGGCGCATCCGCCGCGCACGAAATCCGTGAAGCGGCCTTCGCGATGGGGGAATCCCGAGCGCGTGCTCGACGACTCCCGGCACGAGCGGATTCGGGTGATGCGCTCTTTTTGGAAGCATCTCGGCGCGCATCCGGAGCTGATCGAGGAGGCGCGCGACCCCAAGGTGGGGTTGCGGGGGTGGAATCTCGCGTGCGCCTGCCGGACGGATCAGATCTGCCACGGCGATGTTTGGCTGGAGATCGCGAACGGAGACGGCAGCCTCGCTGACGTGCGGCGACGGTGGGCGCGCGAGGTCAAGGCGGGCGGCACTCCGTTCAGGTAACTGCACGCGGCGATGCGTCCGGCGGCCTGATCCGGTCAGCTCGTAGGCTGGTCGACGTAGATTGGTGATGACCAGGCCCGCTCACTGGCCGGACCGAGGCAGTCGTCGCTGGGCGGCGTACCGAAGCCGCCGTGGCATTCGTTGGTCTTCCCTGCGTTGCCTTGCTCATCGAACTGCGTGCGGAGCCCGCCCGCGTTGATCGCCGGCGTTTCCTCCTGCAGCGCTCGGACGTAGTAGACCGCATCGCGCCCCGAGGAGACGTACTCGGGGTCCTCGAACACGATCCGGCAGCCGGCTTCGTCGGCCGGGCAATCGAACCGCCGCCACGGATCTTCGATCAGCGCCGCCACGGGTTCGTCTGCGCGACTTTGGGGACGAACCCGAATCACCTCGATGGCGAGAATCCGATGTCTCTCGTCGCTCGGATGGTAGCACTCGTCGCGACACAGGTCGTGGAGTCGCTCCGCCGAGAGTCCGGCGATCGCTTCGGCGGGGCACCCGGGCTCTTGACGCAACGCCCCGACGGCACGCACCTCGAAACGGGGGGTGTCCGCCAGAACCACGTCGCTCCCCATGGGGGTCCGTCCTTTCGGTCCGTTCTCGAGGTCGAACCACAAGAGAATTCGCGGGCCCGAGGTGCCGTACACCTCGCGTCTCACCAGGGCGTCCCAGATCGATCGTCGGTCGCGCCCGTCGGCGTGCACCGCGACGATGCCGCCGGGGTACATGAAGCTCGCCTTGCGCTCGGTGTCGAAGAGCTCGAAGAGCCGGCTGGGCACCACTTTCTGCGGTTTGGTCGGGTCCTCCTGGCTTGGTCCCAACCAACCGCGTACCCGGTCGGCGGTCTCGGCGTCCGCGAGGCCCCGCGCATCCGTCATGATCGGGCGGTCGTACTGCTTGTATCCGGTCCCTGGCCGAGATCCGTGGTTGTCCGTGGAACTGATGAAGCCCCAGCGGAAGCGCAGCGGTCGTCCTTCGTCGTCGGTTTCGGAAGGGTGCGTGAGCGCGGAGCCGTACTGGGCGGTCATGCCCGGTCGGAGGGTCATCGCTGGTTTGAAGCAGTTACGGCATTGATCGCAGTCGAGCCAGTCTGCGCCGCTGGTATCGGGGAAGACGAGATCGGGGCCGACGCCTCCGTCCAGCGCGAATCGCTTGGCCTGCTCGACACGACGCGCGCACTCCTCGTCCGGCAGGTCGCCGCAGCGCTCTCGCATGATCTCCCCCGCCCTCCAGCAGCACGGGAGATAGTCCTTCGTGGGCTCTGGGCAGACGCGGACTCCGTCGTCGCCGACGATGGACTCCGGCACGTCGCGGAACTCCTCGCTGTTGCCGTGCCCCGAGCTGATCTCGACCAACCGCTGGCGCCCCGGGTCGTGCTGCGCGTTCGAAAGCTGCTCGTCCAAGCGCGCACCTGGTGGCGCGTGGATTCCCCACGCGAGCCCGTGAGGAATCACGAGGCTCTCGAAGTTCCACTCGTCGAGCTTGCGGAAGAGCACTTCGGGCGTGGCGGCCGCCTCCTTGCAGTTCGCGGGCAGGTCTTTCGTGTCGACCGTGGGGTCGCATGCGGGCGCTTCGGAGAGTCGGCCGAGAAACGCGATGAGGTCTGCGTAGGGAGTGTAGCCGAAAAGGCGCGCGGCAGCCGCAGCGCCGTGCATTACGAAGGCGGGCGGCGGCCGTTCCTCCTCGTATGTCGCGATGTCGATCGACGAGATGGGGCGCGTGGGAAGCTCCGCGTCCTCGATGCCCGGGAAGATGATGTTCTTGTGACCGTAGTGTGTCTCGGGCGAGCGACCGGTCTGGGTCCATTCCCAGCCGGTGAAGGCGACCATGTCGGGATTCGCCGGGTCGCCGGCGAGATCGTTGCACTGCCGGATGCTCTCCTTCGTCTCCTCCCAAAGCTCGGTGGTCAGTCCTTCGGCGTGGTCGTTGATCGAGAAGAAATCGAGGCCCGAACAGTAGCGCGCGAAATCGCAGGCGTCTGCCGGGGGATGGGCGCCCTCACCGTTGAAGATCGGAAGCGAATAGATGAACGCGTCGATCGAGAAGGTCGAATGTACGTGGAGGTCGCCGAAGAGGATCTGCTTTCGCGCGTCCACTGCGTCCTCGGCTTGGCCTGTCGCTTCGGTGAGGGTGGCGGCTGCGTGCTCCTGAGCGGTCTCGCGCTGCGCGATCGTTGCGGGCGAACGCGCAGCGCCCTCGATGTTGCCGGCGGTCGGAGGCTCAGCGCTGCAGGCGGCAAGGACCGCTGCGATGATGGCGAATCGTCTGCGTGGCGGCCACATTGGGCCGAACGTATCAGACCGCAGGGGGGTGGTCAGGCGGAACGAGAGACGAAGGTCCCCCGTGGATCGTGGAAGTGCACCAAGACGAACTCCACCCCGATCAGGTGGCGGATGTCATCGAGTCGCCTGATGTTCCTCACGACGGCCCGGGCGTACAGGGCCTCGCTGCGGATTTCGAGCGGCGCACCGCGCTCGAGTGCACCACGCGTGATGAAGCTCAGGCCCCGCGGGGACAGGTCCTGGATCGTCGACGAGTGTTCCGGCCCTTCCTCGGTGCTCCAGGTGATTCTTGCATCTCGTTTCAGGCGGGTGATCGCACGTCGATCCGCGCCCTCGGGCTCCCGCGGTTCGGCGGCGGCCGGACTCGGTCGCGGGCCCGCGGATGCCGGCCCGGGTTCGGGCTCGAGCCGGTCCGCCGCGGTCTCCAACGCTCGCTCGGCGTCGTAGCGCCCGCGCTGCTTCGGGTTCGACAGAATCTCCCACGCCTCGTTGAGGGCGCGGGCGCCTCCCTCGTCGCCGCCGAGGTCCGGGTGAGCACCAAGGGTCTTCATCAGAGTCCGGTAGCTCGAGCGGATGACCTCGATCGGAGCGTCGTCGCGAACGTGGAGGGCTCGGTAGTAGTCTGGGCGCAGTCCCATTGGCGTACGTGGGACCATCGGCGACGAGCCCCGTCGAGCTTTAGGGCCGTTCAAAATCGAACAGAATCTTCACCGCATCGTGCTCGCCCTGCTTGTGGGCATAGAGAAAGGCCTCTCGGTATTCCGCGAGCCGGAACCGGTGGGAGATGATCGGCGTGACGTCGATCCGCTTCTCCTCGATGAGGTCGAAGTAGTGCCGGATCGCATGCTGCGTTCGGCCTTCGAACTCCTCGAAGCCAAAGGCATTCGAGCCCACCAGGTTGATCTCCTTGAAGTAGTGCGGCGACCACTCGAAGCGCGCCGGTGTGTCGACTCCTGAGAGGACCACGGTCGATCGAGGCCCGGCGATGCGTACCGCGACTTCGATGCTCTCCGCTGTGCCGACGGTGTTGTAGAGGACGCGGACCCCGCGTGAGCCGTACAGCATCGGGAGTGCGGGGATGCCCTCGACCGGAGGGAGCACCTCGCGGGCTCCGGTGATCTCGGCGAAGCGTTGGATGATGTCCTCTGTGGGGCGCCAGGGGATCGTGTCGATGGCGCCGAACTGTCGGGCCAAGCGCTCCTGGTGCTCAAACCGCGTGATCGCGTAGATGCGACAGTCGAACAGCTTGTTCAGGATCTCGATGGCACAGAGCCCGAGGGTTCCGCAGCCGTACACGACTACGATGTCGCCGGGGCTCGGAGGGTGGCGCAAGACGGAGTGCAGACTCACAGAGAACGGATCGGCGAGCACGGCCTCCTCATCGGTCACGCCATCGGGAACCGGAATCGCCATGCTCTCATGCGCGGGCAACCGCGGTGCGAATCCGCCTGAGGAATCCCGGCAGGTGCCGGTGTGGATGCCCGGTGCGAGCCGGCCGCGCTTGAAGTTGACGCACAGGGAGAATTGTCCATCCTCGCACGCTTCACAGATCGGCGTGATGCCACGTGGTGCGCAGGACAGCCACGGGTTCAGGGCGACGCGCTGCCCGATGTCGAGCCCGTGTACGGCAGGGCCCTTCTCGCTCACCGTTGCCACGACTTCATGCCCCAGTACCTGCGGGAAAGTGGTGAACGTCGCGAGAGGTGAATCGATTCCTTCGAAGTCGATGAAGACCTGCTTGTAATCGCTGCCGCAGATGCCGCACAGCCGGGTTTCCAGGACGACCCAGTCGTCGAAGGGCACCACGGCGTCCGGAACCTCTTCCAGCGAGAGCGGTGAGTGCTCCCCGAGGTACGCTTCTTTGTTCTCCTGAGTCTGCTGGATGAGGTGTGTGATCTCATCGAGCTTCACGTCGAACACGAGCGCTTTCATGGTCCAATTTCCTCTTCGGGGGGGGGAAGTTCAAAAAAAGGTTCCTCGCAGGCAGGGCCGTCGTGGTCAACGGTTGGCGTGAAGGGAACCGCGAGGGCGCCTCGGTCATTCGTGCAGCTGCGGTGACGGAATGTCAGTAGAACGCTCGTTCGCCGCAAGAATACAGGGCTTTTCGGCGACACTCGACCTAGACACGGCGAATCAAATCTGGTGTCGACCTGACATGAAAGTGGTGGCAGCCGATGACGTGAGGCACGATCCCGCTCGTTCCATCGTACGAGCGCCCGTTCGATTCGTGCGCCCCTCGGGCGGCGCGAATTTCGCGGGGCATGGGACATCGGTTGCGTAGCTCCTAGGGGAATTATGGAAGACGTTCGTGAACAGTCTGCCGAGCGAATAGAGCACGCCGCGACGCAGCTCTTTGCCGACCGCGGCTTCGACGCGGTCGGCGTACGCGATATCGCCCGCATGGCGAAGGTGCCGGTGAGTGCGATCAATTATTACTTTGGTTCGAAGGAGGCCTTGTATCGAGAGTGCGCGCGCAAGCTCACTCACGAGTACATCGGTGAGGCGCGAGAGCGGCTCGACGCCGGAGCGAACCTGAATGACATCCTTACCCACTACATGGAGTTCGGTGGGCGAAACTCGCGCTTGATCAAGATGTGGCTGGATCTCCAGCTCTCTGGCGGGGCTGATGCCCACAGCTACGCGAACCGGGAGATCCTCGGTCCGGTTTGGCGGCTTCTCTCCGAGGCGCTCGAGGCGGAGGGGGAGGTCACGGTCGAGCGCCGGCTCGGTGTGCTGTCGTTCGTCGGCGCCGTCATCCTCGGCGCCGTTCTGACGGACGACCAAATGGAGTCCTTGACCGACACGAAGGCGGGCGTTGTCCGCCAGCAGTGGCGAGCCGAGATCCTGGACGGTTTCGTCGGCGGAGCGCTGCCCGCGCTCGAAGGGCTGCGGGTCGCGGCGAAATAGCTCCGCGCGGCGGCGGGGGTGGGCCCGCTTGCCTTGGCTCCTCCGCCGGGGCACGCTCGGTGGGTGGTCGAGGGGACGAGGCGCTTTGAGCCGGCCCTGGCTCTAGCGGCGTTGTTGGTGGTCGCGAGCCTCGGGGCCACTCTGACCACGTTGCGTCGTGCGCCGGCGGTCGATTTCTACCACTTCTGGCTCGTCGGCCAGGCGGTCGAGGCGGGGGAGGTCCGCGACGTCTACGCGCCGGAGGCTCGTGTCGATGCGGGAGAGCGCGCCTATCAGAGGGCGCTCATGCCTGGCGTGGGTGAGGCGCAGCGCCGGGCGGCGACGAAGTTTCGTCGTCTGGAAACGACCGCGACGCCGTTCCTCTACGCATCCTTCTTCCCCTTCGTGACGGGGGACTACGACTACGACAGAGTCGCGTTCGGGGCGTTCGGCATCTTCGTGTTCGCTGCTGCAGTAGGGGGTCTGGCCTGGCGACTCGCGTACGGCGCGACAGCGTTGCTCCTCTTGCTCGGTCTCACGTTTCTGGCGTTCGAGCCGTTCGCGTCTGACGTTCGCGTCGGGAACGTGAATCGGCTGCAGTTTGGAATTCTCGTCGCCTACGGGTGCCTGCTCTGGGGGGTATCCTCAGAAGATCGGTTTCGCCCGACGTTGGCCGGGGTGTGGATGGGGCTCGCGGCGATGTGGAAGCCGAACCTGGCCTTCCCAGTCGGTGCGGTCCTGTTCTTCTGGAGCTGCCGTGACCGTAACGTGGCTTGGAGGGCGCATCTGGCCGGTCTGGTCGTTGGGGCGGGCGCGGCGTTTGTCGTCGGGAGTGTCTTCTTCGGAACCCCGCTGGTTTGGGCTTGGTGGGCGGATGCCGCCATGAACCTCCCGCGTGACTTCCCGGTTCCGGTGGAGGATGGGAACTTCGCGCCGCTTCGGGTGCTCGAGCAGGGCTTCGGTATCGGCCTAGGCGTCGCCTGGACCGTGTCGTGCCTGGTCCTGCTGGGGTTGGTTCTGCGCCGCGCCGCCGCGAGTCACGGTCGGGACGAGCCGCTGGCAGACGAGTTGGTGCCCGTCATCGGCATCGGCTGCGCGGTGTCGCTCCTGGCCTCGCCGCTGGCGTGGCTTCACTACTATCTCCTCTCGATGCTCCTGGTGTTGTGGGTGTTGCGGCCGGATCCGCCGGAGGGTCCCCTTCCGCGCGTCTACCGGGTCGTGGGGCTCACGGCGGTCGTCGCGGTCTCGATGGGACCGGTCCTCGAGTTCTTCGTGGTCACAGCGCCGTATCGGTGGGCAGCGTTTGGCAACGGCGGCCTGATCCTGCTCCTGCTCTTGGCCGTGCGTGACCTGCTCCTCGAGGTTCCGAATCCGGGTCCGAGCCGTCTAGGGGTGACGACGATGGC
>JAJCZO010000290.1 GCA_029262355.1 Deltaproteobacteria bacterium | reverse complement strand
TGTCGACGGCGGTGCACTAGTCGTCCGAGGGTTCTTCGAACTCTCCCACGACGACCCCCGGGCCGAGCGGATCACCCGCGCCGAAGAAGTACTCCTTGTACTTCGTGAAGCGGCCCTGCAGGTGTTCGTCGATCTGTGCCTGCGTGTAGTCGAGCCCGGCGAGTACGGGAATCTCTGCGGCTTCGCCCTGCCGCTTGGTTTCGTCCACGTCCTCGACCGCGAAGATCACGCCGGCGAGACCCTCGCCGCGCTCTTCGAGCAGAGTGCGAATCCGGCTCTCGCGTCCTTCGACGGGGGAAACGAGCTCGATCCCCGCGTTCCATGCGATGGAGCAACGAACGCCGTAGGCTTCGGCTTCGGTGTCGTTCACCGGCTGAAACTCGGCGCCGAGCAGCCGCGCGTAGAAGTCCTTGCCCTTCTCCAGATCCCATACCGCCATCGTCACTCGGTTCACGCCGCGCTGCTTCATCGTAGTCCTCCGCAGAAGGTGGCTCAGTTCGAGCCCAGGGCGGGCGGGACGTGCGACGCGAGAAAGTCCGCGACGCGGGTCAGGTCGAACGGCCAGACGTATTCGATCGCTACCCCGGGATACTGCTTGCATGCGAGTTTCACGAGTTCCGGAATCTCGAACTCGGCGTGTGATCCGCCACGGGTGAACATCGTCGTGAGCAACGTGATGTGGGTGGCGCCTTCTGCGACCAGTCCGGCGATCGCGTCCTCCACGCTTGGCGCGCAAAACTCGTTGTACGCCTCGATCACTCGTCGTTCCCCGAGGCGCGGGCGCAGCTCTTCGAGCACCGCCTCGAGGCCGTACTTGTAGGGGTCGGTCTCCTTCGTTCGGGGCCAGGTTCGGATCGTCCGATCGAGCTCGGCTTCGCGCTCGTCCATCTCCGGCGCCCCCCGCGCGCGGCGTGCGGCCTCCAGGCCCTTCAATTCGGAGATGAGTTGGCCGGGTGCATCGCTGGGGACGCCGCCGTGGCCCACGAGAATGACTGCTTCGAATCCCATTGAGTCGGAATCGTATCCGAGCACGACCGCAGCGCAATGTACGGATTTCGGGTACAACGGCGTCGGTGAAGGCCTTGGGGATCCTGGCGATGGCGGCGTTCGTGGCGGTGGCATGTACGCCGGAGGCTCCGGACGTCGGTGGTACCGGGGACGCAGTGCGGGGAAAGGAGGTGGCCGCGATCGCGGGGGGTTGCGGCTGCCACACGCCCGAAAACGGACCGGTGGGTGCTGGTGGTGTCGAGATCGAGACGCCGTTCGGTGTGTTCTACTCTACGAACATCACCAGCGACTCGACCGCAGGCATCGGCGATTGGTCGGACGCGGAGATCGAGGGTGCGTTGCGACGCGGAGTCCTACGGGACGGATCGGTCGAAGCGCCGGTGATGCCGTATCCTCTCTACGGCGGAATGGCGGACGAGGACGTGCGCGACTTGATCGCGTGGCTGCGAAGACTGCCTGCCTCCGCAACGAAGAATCGCCTACACGAGGTGAGTCTGCCGCTTCCGCGACTGGCCTTCTGGGGGTGGCGCACCTTGTTTGCGCCCACCGTGGCGGCGCCGGCCAAGGCGCCGGCTTCCGGCGTCGAGCGGGGCGAGTATCTCGTCCACCGCGTCGCGATCTGCGGCGACTGTCACACGCCGCGAAACGCATTCGGAGTATCGGATGCGTCGAACTATCTGGCCGGAGTGAACGACGGACCGATCGGGAAGGTTCCCAACATCACGCCCGACCCGGCAACCGGCGTGGGGGAATGGGACGAGGCAGACATGATCTCGTTGCTGCAGGACGGCATGCAGCCGGATCTCGACAACGTTCAGGGCAAGATGGGCGACGTTGTCGATGGTGTTGCTGGAGGTCCGGGATACTTCGAGGCGCGAGACTCCGATCTGAAGGCGATCGCAGAGTACCTGAAGACCGTGCCCGCGATCTCCCACAGGGTCGCCGACTAGCGTACCACCGTCGACATCATCCCTGAGTGATCGGGATGTGTCTTAGTTGCGATGCAACTCGTTCGATCCACGCGCGGACGCGCGGGTACGATGCCAAGTCGAACCCGCCCTCGGGTGCAACATGCGTGTAGGCGAATAGGGCGATGTCCGCGATGCTGTAACGACGGGCGACGAAGAAATCGTTCGTCGCGAGGTGGGCTTCCATCACGGCGAGCGCTTCGTGGCCGAGAGCGCGCTTCTCCTCGAGGCGGGCCCGCCGTTCTTCGGTGAGCTCGAGATGCTGAATCCAGTGGCGCGACGTCGCGATGTTCGGCTCGTGGCTGTACTGCTCGAAGAACATCCACTGAAGTACGCGCGCTCGGTCCAGGCTGCGGTCCGGCAGCATCGGGGTGCCGTCGGCCAGGAAGAACAAGATGGCGTTGGACTCGGCGAGGTGGATTCCCTCGTCCGTCTCGAGGAGAGGGATTCGGCCGTTGGGGTTCTTGTTCAGGTAGTCCGGGTTGCGTGTCGCTCCGTCGACGATGTCCATCTCGATGCGTTCGAACGAGATCCCGAGCTGGGTGAGGAGCAGTCGGACTTTGTACCCGTTGCCCGAGGGCAGGTAGTCGTACAGGCGCATGTCCCGGACCTACCATTCGTAGCGTCGCCGGAGGAGGCGTGTTTTCGGACGTGGAAATCCTTCCCCGCGCCGCCGGAGCGGGCTAAAAGCCGATCGTGGCCGTGAAGGAAGTTCGGATCCCGGTGGACGGTAGGATCGGCGAGGTGAGCGGGCTGCTGGAGCGCCCACGCGGCGCCACGGCGCTGTATGTCCTGGCTCACGGCGCGGGTGCCGGCATGCGCCACCGGTTCATGGAGGCGATCGTGCCCCGCCTGTCGGCCTGCGGTGTTGCGACGCTTCGCTATCAGTTCCCCTACATGGAGAAGGGGAGCCGGCGGCCTGATTCGAGGAAGGTTCTGCTGGCCTCGGTCCGTGCGGCCGTGGAGTTCGGCAACAAGGCGGCGCGTGGGCTCCCGCTTCTCGCCGGTGGGAAGTCGATGGGGGGGCGCATGACGTCGCTCGCGGCGTCGGAGGAGGTGCTCGAGGACGTCAAAGGCATCGTCTTTCTCGGTTTCCCGCTGCACGCCGCCGGCAAGTCCGGCAGCGAGCGAGCCGACCATCTGCGCGATGTGGGCGTGCCGATGCTGTTTCTTCAGGGCACCCGGGACACGTTGGCAGACCTCGAATCGATGCGGGCGGTCAGCACGGGGCTCGGTCGTCGCGTCAGGTTGCACGTCGTCGAGGGCGGCGACCATTCCTTCCACGTGTTAAAGCGCTCTGGCCGCAGCGACGAGCAGGTTCTCGACGAGGTGGCTGACCAGGTGGGGAGGTTCGCCGAGCGCGTGCAGACGCTGGCGGTGGGCTAGCGTCCCTTCCAGACCGGCGGTCGCTTCTCGCGGAACGCGGCCACGCCTTCCTTGGCGTCTTCACTCGAGAAGACGCCGGTGGAGTACTTCATCTCGGTGTCCAGCGCGGTCATCAGGTCGACCAGAGTGCTCTTCTTTGCCGACTCCTTGCAGGCGCGTACTGCGAGCGGTCCGTTCTTGCAGATCGTCGCCGCCCACTCGCGCGCCCTCGCCATGACCTGGTCGCGGGGCACGACGGCGTTGACGAGGCCCATTTCCTTCGCTCGCTCCGGCGTGATGCGCTCGGCCAGGAGGAGGACTTCCATCGCGTTGCACCAGCTCAACTGGCGCGCGCTGTGGACGGTGGAGCCGCCGCCGGGAAACAGGCCTCGCCGCGGTTCGGATAGCTGGAGGAACGTATCCTCGGCGATCACCCGCAGGTCGGTGTTCCACATCATCTCGAGCCCGCCCGCCGCGCAAATGCCGTTCACTGCTGCGATGACCGGCTTATAGAGCTCGAACTTTCGTCCGTCACGCGTCTCGGCGCCATCGCGCAGGACGGCGACGAGGCTGTCGGAGAAGCTGTAGTTCTCACCTTCTTCGATCTGCTTGGAGCCGCCTTCCCGCAGCGCCTGCGCTCGTTGCGTTACCTGCGTGATGAATTTCTTCAGGTCGGCGCCTACGCAGTAGACGTCCTCCACGCCGGTCAGGATCGCGACGAAGGCATCTTCATCGTCCCGGTAGCGGATCCACCCGTCGGCGAGCTGCCCGAAGTGCTCGAGGTCGAGCGAGTTGCGCGCTTCGGGGCGGTCGATGGTGATCGTGACGACGTGGCCGTCTTTCTCGTAGTGGATCGCCATGGCGAGCGAAGCATCGCGACGCCCCGCCGTAGTGTCAAGCCGGTGGCGGCGATCCGGCCGGGCCGGTACCAGACAACAATGGCCTTGGTCGACGTGCACGCTCACCTCACGCATCCGAAGCTCGCGGGCCAGGAGAAAGACGTCCTGCGGCGCGCGCGTGAGGCCGGGGTTGGCACGATCATCGCAAATGGCCTGAACCCCGAAGACAATCAGGCCGTGCGAGAACTCGCGGCACGCGATTCTCTGGTGAGGCCCGCATTCGGCTTCTACCCGGTGGACGCCGTTCTGCCGGACATGCGTGAACTCGGAGTGGAGTATCCGCGTGAGGGCAACGAGTGCACGGCGGAGGAGGGCATTGCCTGGGTGCGCGAGAATGTCACCGAGGCAATCGCCGTCGGCGAGATCGGCCTGGACGGCTACTGGGTGCCCGACACGCTGTGGGGCAAGCAGGAGCAGGTGTTTCGCGAGCTCGTCGCGATTGCGCTCGAAGCGGACAAGCCCATCGTCATCCACACCCGCAAGCGCGAGCGCCGTGCGTTCGAGGTCTTGAAGGAGATGGGCGCCATGCGCGTCAACTGGCACTGCTTCGGGGGGAAGGTGAAGCTCGCACGGCAGATCGCCGAGCATGGCCACTATGTGTCGATCCCCGCGAACGCCCGCAGATCGGAGAGCTTTACACGGATGCTCGAGACGTTTCCGCGCGATCGGTTGCTGCTCGAGACGGACTGCCCGTACCTGGGCCCAGAGAAGGGCGACGTAAACGAGCCGGCGAATGTGGCGGGAACGGCCTCCTACGCTGCGGAGCTCTGGGACGTGCCGCTCGATGTCGTCGACAACCAGATCGCCGAGAACTTCAACCGTCTCTTTGGCGGGGTGCTCTAGCGGCCCTGCATTCCCACGAGCTCTTTGCTCTCGAACTTCCCGCCGGCCGCGATCCACGCCTTGATGACTCGGGGAGCGTCCTTGGCCGGGTTGTAGATGTCTTCTTCGGATTTCCACCTCCCGTTCCCGCCGTAGACGATCCGGGTCCAGTTGGGGAACTGGAACGGTTTGCCGTTCGGGTCGGTCGGGTGCGCGAGGCGGTTCTGGCACTGGAAGACGAGAGCGTCGCGCTCCTCGTCGAGCACCCACCAATCTTGCGGGAACGTCATGTGGGGGAACGGAGCCATCACCTTGGTGATCCAGTCGAGGATCGCGGCCCGGCCGTGCATCTCGCCGTAGGCGTGCTCGATGTAGTGCGCGTCTTCGGTAAAGACCTTGGCCCAGATCGACCAGTCGCCGGTGCGGGACGCGTCGTCGCGGGCGACCTTGTAGGCTTCGAAGGCGTTGAGGATCTCTTCGCGCGGATACTGTCCCATGGCGTCATTTGTAGCCGGTTCTGGGCCGGGGCGGCAATGGAACTTGCCCGCCCCGAGAGGTCGGGGTACGAGGCGAGAGTGGGCACGGGCTCGGCTGTGTCGTTGGAGGTGGTGTAGAGTGGCAGGGGTGACGGCGAAGCGTTCGAGCGCCTCGACATCGCGTTCGAAGACGCGAGCAGGCGCCAAATCACCGCGCCGCGCCCGGCGTCCCAAGAAGCCCGTGGTGCCGTGGGGCTATCGAGCCTTCGAGTTTCTTCTCGGAGGCGCCGTGGTCGCGATCGGTTGTCTCGCGGTGCTCGGCCAGCTGGGCGGCCTCACGCGCCCGCTGGTTCTCGTTGCCGCGCTCATCGGCGCGGCGCTCGCGACCGTTCTCGTGCTGATGCTCGTCGAGCGCACGCGGCGGTCGGCCACGCTTGGGTGGAGACATGCGCTGAACGCGGCTGTCGGAGTCGGTGTCGTCGGGTTGGCTTACGTGTCGCCTCCGGCCGACATCGTGCACACGCTACAGCGTCTTCTCGACGACGAGCGCGCGACGCAGCTGCGGGTCGTGCGGCATCAGGTCTACGCGGCCTACCGACGAATGGACCTGATCGACCAAGCAAAGGTCCTCGAGCGCTCACGGGTGTTCGACGGCACCGTCGCGGAAGCAGCGAGCGTGTTCGGCGTTTCCCATGAGATTCTCATGGGCATGGCAGCGACGGAGTCGAGCTTCTACCCGCGGCCCAGTCGGGACGGCGGCCGAGGCTTGTTCCAGATTACGGACATCCCGGACCGCGCAGAGGCCGAAGCCAAGAAGGCTCTGGGCGTCTCACAGCTCGATTCCGCAAACCAGCGCCACAACGCGTTCCTCGGAGCCGCGACCCTGGCGCTCTACGCGGAGCAGATGAATGGAGATCTGCTCCTGACGCTGTTGGCGTACAATATCGGTCCGTACAACGGTGGGCTACGCTTCATCGTCGACAAATACGGGGCACAGAACTTCGCTCAGGCGCAGCCGTATCTGAAGGAGCACCCGCGCGACTATCCAATCCGAGTACTCTCTTCCGCGCTGGCGTACCGGCTGTGGAAGGAGGAGGGCGCCCTGCCGCGCTACGAGGAAGGTCAGGGCGAGACGGCTCGGCGGATCCAGCGCCACGGCGTGCCCGGGCTCGATGGCCCCGAGCCCTTCGCGGGCCGGTCGTCGGACTGACGCCGGAGCAGCCACCCGGCCCCAATCAACGCCAGCACCAGCCGCACGACGTCGATCTCCGTCTGGGCAGGAACCGTATCCATGAATCGCGTCTCCCGCAGCGGTTCCAGCACGAGCCGCGACGCCGCCATACAGGCCACGAACGTGACGAGGCTCGTGCCGGGGGACGGTCTGCGGCGCGCGACGACGAGGGCGAGGATTCCGGCCAGAGCGGCTGCCGCTCCGAGGTAGAGCGAGAGGGGGTGGACGGGAAGACTCCATCCACCGTGGTCTAGGAGACGAGCCTGCGCGACGTGATTCCAATACGCCGCGCTGCCCGGGGGATAGCGCACGGCCCACGGCACGGAGGTGGGGACCCCGAAGCAGCAGCCGCCGAGGAAGCACCCGATTCTCCCAACGGCCATGGAGATTCCGCAGATCGGAACGACGGCATCGAGAACCTCGAGCCCGCGCAGTCGTGCGCCGGAAGCGGCGGGGACGACCCAGAGAAGAAACGCCCCAGCGAGCAAAAGGCCGCCTGCGATACGTTGCCCTGCCGAGCCGGTGAGCAGCCAGAATGTGCCGTCGGAAAGGGCGGCCCAGACGGCCGCGGGCGAACTCAGCATCGCGTGCAATCGCGCTCCGACGAGCGCGAGGAATGCGGCGATCAGGGGCGACGCGAGAAGAACGCTTCCCGCCGTCCGCCCGTGCCGCCTCGCGGCCCGGGCGAGGGCCCAGGCGCCGCCGAGCCAGAAGACGAGCCCGGCGGCGCCCCACGAAACCTCGTAGATCGTGATCTGCGGCCCCATGGTCAGAAGATCGAGAAGAAATCGATTCCGAGGTCGAGGTCGATCACGACGTCCACGTTCACGTCGACATCGACGTCGATCGAGAAGTCGGATGTGTCGCGGGGACCACGCACACTGGTCGCAATCATCATCGCGCCCGGCCGCGTCGCCGTCGCCATGCCGAGGACGAATGGTCACCTGGCATTGGCGTGTCTCCTGACTGCCGGAACTGTACTCTCATTGCCCGGAACCCTCAAGGGCCCGAGCTTCGCTTCTTGCGCCGCGGTGAGTGGATCGACGTCGGTGCGTCCCATCCAACGCCCGTAGTTCTCCTGGATCTTGTCGGTCGACGTGCCCACGTACTCGGCCACGTGCTTCGCGACAGCCCCCTCGGTGAGCGCTTTCGAAATGTACGTGTGCCGCGTCGTGTAGAGCCACCGAGGACCGAAGCCTAGCTCTTGAAGGCATCGCACCCATTGCCGGTTGGCGAACGCGTGCTCGTTCATGGGCCGTCCCTGCTGGTTCATGAAGATCGACGCCGTCGGGTCCGCGATCAGTGGGCGCTCGACGCTGAGGTGCTCGATCAAGTCGGGCGAGAGTGCGATCGTTCGGCGGCTCGCGCCCGTCTTCGTCGCGCCGACCCGGCCCCGAACACGCGAGCGCAAGATCGACAGCTTGCCCGTGTCCGGCGCGAAGTCCCCCCACGTGAGGCCGGTGAGCTCGCTGGGCCGCGCGCCCGTCCCCAGAAGCATCGAGATGAACAGGGAGTAATGCGGCTCCCTGTCGCGGAAGTAACGCAGGATGGCCTTCTCCTGGTCGCCCGGGATGGGGTTCGGGGCCTCGCGGATCTGGCGGGGCCACTTCAGGCCGTCGAGTGGGTCGTCGAGGACCAGGCCCTCGTCTCGCAGCGACCGCCGGGCATGGGTCCACATGGCCTTGAACTTCGACGTGATGGCCTGGCGGACGGTCCCGTAGGCGAGGCCCTGGGCGAAGAGCCGAGCCTGCCAGGCAGCCACCTCCTTGGGCGTCACGTCGGCCAAACGCAGGTGCCCGATGCCCAGGCCCTCTTTGCAGATCCAGGCCCGCACAGCCGATTTGCGTGCCTCATGGGCCCCGGCCGAGATGACCGGCGGGCACTCGGCCTCGAGCCAGCGCGAGGCGTAGTCCTGCACGGTGAGCTTTCCCGACGAACGCCGGCGGTCGGGGCGGGCAGGGAGGCCAAGAACCTCGCGGCGTGAACCCCACGGGAAGAAGTGGCGGTAGTCCTCATCGCCGAAGGCCCCGCCGCGGATCAGCGCATCGATGCGACGGCACAGGCGCTCGGCCCGCTCGAGATTACGTTGCGTAGCTCGAAGCCCGGTCGACTCCTGCGACTCGCGGTTGCGCCAGTAGAGTCGCAGCGCGATCGTCTTGTGCCGGGTGATGCGGATCTTGCAGCCCACGGCCGGCTACTCCGCCAGGGCCGCCGGGTTGACCGCGTGCTGGCGTGCCCGCGGATCTCTCACGCCTTCGATCTCTCGCTCGATCGCTTCGCGGATGAACCTCGGCGGCAAGTCGAACGCCCGGACGTAGTGTGTCCCCTCGCGCAACGTCCCCGTCTGCATCCGGCGCTCGATGGTTCGCTTCGAGACGCGGAGGTGATCGGCCAACTCCGCCATCGTCATGTAACGACTCACTGCGGAACCCCCTGACGGGGGATGGCCGTGATCGTCGCTGCGCGGTCGGCTCTGTCGTTGCCCCTCATTGGGTATTGTAAAGACCGCGATCCGGCCAGAGACACAAGCCCCCATCGAGCACTTTTCCGCGTCCCTCCACCACACCCATCGTGGCGTTCGAAGCGGTCTCTATCCGTCCGAACCATGATGCACATCCGGACTCGCACGAGGTGGGGTGCTGGGTCAATACCTATAGCAAGAAAAAAATACAAAATCGCTTTGTCTTGATATCAAGACTTTCCCAGACGGCCCTTGTGTCTTGATATCAAGACAAACGGAACGTCAGCGGAGGCCCCTGTGCAGACGGGGCGGGGCATCAAGTACGGAAACGAGAACGCCTTACTCCCCGTCGAACGCGGCGAGGGATGGGTCGTCTGGCTCAAGGGCGACCATGCCAATCAGCCCCCGAAACTCGCCGTCTGCGTCGTGGCGCGGCGAGTAGGAAATGAACAGGCGTATGACTCCCCCGTCAATGCGAAGCATGTCGATCTGGCCTCGGGCGTGCTCTCGGAACGGTTCTAGTTCGTCGGCGGGCCTCTCGTCGGCAACGAACTCCGACCAGTGCCGCCCGATGAAATCGGGCGCGGAACGGCCCAGCGCTTCGGCAATGGCGGCACCGATGCTCCGGAAGTATCCCTCGGCGTCCAGAATCCATGTCGAGCCGGACGGCAAGCGAGTGACGGGCAGGTGTCGGATGTCGGGGAGGTCGGGTTCTTCGTCCGCGTCCCCGAGCGCCAGGCCCACGAAATCCCCAGTCGAGTTCTTCAACACCGTCACGTCGAGGCGAGCGGCCACCAACTTCCCGTCGAGGCGTCGCAGGTTGTGGCGCTTCGGGTCCTCCGGGGCGAGCATGCCCCCCGTGCGTAGGATCTCGAGCATGGCGTCCACGCGCGTCGGAGTGTGGGTGAGTTCTCGCAGGCGACGGCCCTCGAGCTCGGCGGGCAGCGCGCCGTACAGACGCGCCATCTCTGGCGAGACGTGCTGCACGACTCCTCGCTGATCGGAGACCAGTACCCGTCTCCCTCGCTTGCCGGAGTACGCCGCCTCGGAGTTCACGAGGTACCAGCGCACGCGTTGCAGGCGTAGGGACTTCGAGCCGTACTCAAGCACGATGATCAGCCTGACAGCGACCAGATTGCCGCTGGTATGCGCGAAGCGTGACTCCCAGTCTACGGCGACATCCCCGTCGCGTCGCGCTCCCTGGATGGCCTGCAGCGCGCTCACGTACTGCCCCTGGTCGTAGGCGATGTCCCCGGCCGTCATCGTCAGCAGATCCTCTCGTGTCCTGCCGACCAGTGCCGCGAACTCCTCGTCCACCTCGACGAAGTCGCCCTCGGGGTTCAGCTGGGCAACGAGCTTGATCGCCCGCTTGGCCGCGGCCCCGAGCTCGATGGCGCGGGTTGCCTCCTCGAGCAGTCGGATGGACTTCCCACCGCCGACGCCCATGGACGCCCGCCACCTCTTGACCGTGAGTCGTGGGTTCTGGGCCCGGGTGCGCTCGGCCTCTTCCAAGATCTCGAGCGGCTCGCGACCGACGCCCGAGGCGATCTTGATTGCCGTCTCGTACCAAAGCGTTTCGCGAAGCGGCCACTGCGCGGCCCCGCCGTCTCGCTGGAGACGTGGCCTGATGATTTCGCGGTAGATCTGCCCGAGCACGTTCGCCCTGGAGCGGTGGATGCCGAACGTCTCCGCCGCCTTGTCGAGAATGCCCGACCCTCGGGGTGCCGACTCCTGGTGGGCGCCGATCAGCGCAGCCATGGCGAGCCACCCGCGCGAGCCAAGGTGCCTCACGCCGAGCAGTGACTCGGCGAGGTCGCCGCCGTCGGGCGCTTGCGCGAAGCGCATGAGTTCGGTCGTCAGTGCGCGGTCGGACATGGGTGAGAATCGTCTCCGGCCTCTACCGCCAACATTCCCGGGGTACTGGCGATCTAGCAATGCCCGAACTTAGAACATTCGTTCGAGGTGGTTGACACTCGACGCATGTTGGAGTCGGGTCAGGCCATGCGCGAGTGTGCACGCCCCATCCATCTTTCGCGCGTATTTGATGACTCCGCAGTCATTCGCCGGCTTGCCGAAGCGCACTCGCCATATTGTCCTGCACAGCGCCACGTCCCTTCCAACGCCGAGGCGGAGGTGGGGAGCCGACAGAATAGGGAGTTCAGGCACGGGGCATCGGGGCAAGACACGGTGGTCGTGTCGCTGTTCCGCGGCGACTGGGCGCTTGACGGCGTCGTGCTCCCGGGCGTGCGCCCCGTACTCGAACACGAGGGCCTCGCCGACGCGGCTGCGCGTTGCTTCGACGCGGGTCTGGTGCGGCCGTTCGCCGTCTACTCCAACCTCACCGTGAGTCTCCCCGCGCCGCAGGGCGACGGCCACCTGGACCTGCCCGAGTTCCGCGGCATGAACCTGTCAAACACCCCGCGCTGGCTACTCACCGTGATGGGCGCGTCGGGACTGTTCGAGCCGTGGCGCGTTCGGATCGCAACGGCCGTGGCGTGGTTCTACTCAGGTGGGGGTGGGGGTTTCGAGTTCTGGCCCGACGGCCCGGACGCGCCGTCGCAAACCCTCGACCCCACCCCCAACTCCGCACTCGTCGCCGACAACGACAAGAT
Organism: Deltaproteobacteria bacterium; assembly: GCA_029262355.1. GTDB lineage: Bacteria > Desulfobacterota > Binatia > UBA12015 > UBA12015 > VGTG01. The sequence goes on along the minus strand of JAJCZO010000290.1, from coordinate 2,774 downwards.
GCATCACCGGGCCATGGCCATGGACTGCCACCTGGAGGACTTCGTCGTAGGCATGACGCTGGAGTCTACCCTCGAGCACGTAGGCGGGGACGACTGGCGCATTGCCGAGGCGGGCGAGACGCTCCGGGCTCTGTCGTTCGACGAGATACGGATCAGCGTCTCGTGGAAAGCCCGGACATTCGAGGACGAGGGCGACGAGCGGCGCTACCTCGAGCATGAGGACGACATCACCGCTGACGAAACATGGCGCCGACTGCGCGCGGACATGGGCGCTCGGGGCCTCGGGCCTCTCGACGGCGAAGGGCCAGAGTCCATCAGGGTCCTTGGCGACACCTACGTGTCGCAGCCAACGCCGACCTTGACTCCCTAGCCCCGTCGTCCTAGCGGCTGATGCATGAAGATCACCCTCGGCGACATCATGGGCCCGGACGGTGGGGCACCGAAGGGGCCGGAGTCTACGACCAACGCGCGTATCGACCTGTCGTTCCGACCCAAAGAGATCGAAGAAGTTCTGAAGCACGTCGGCAAGGATGCGAGGGCGAAGTCGGAGACCGCGGTCAAGTTCCGGTTCCGTGGTGAGTTGGTCGTCGATTTTGAAGAGCACCGCGGTGAAGAGGATGTGCTGACGATGCATCTACACTTCAACCTGGAGGACAAGCCGTGAGCGGCGACGATGCGGTGCGCGGATTGCGTGAGGCCGGCGAGGCGATGCGCGTGGTGCACGAACTCGGCCAGGCCGAGTTCAAGAAGTTCTATGACGTCATGGTCACGGAATGGGCTGCCGCCGCTCCGGATATGGCCGAACGATTCCGCCAGATTGATCTGACGATGCCTCGCCACTTCAACTTGGAGGGGGAGTGATGGATGAGAACCTCGTTCGCTTTGCCGCGATGCTCGAGCGCCGAAGACGAAAGTTGACCGTGATCCTTCATCTCGACGACGGCGTCACCCAGCAGGACATCCTCGCAGCACCGAACGCGCCCGATGAGATCCGGCGCCGCGCGGGCGGCGACTACGAACTCGTCTGGAACAACCCGGGCCTAGATCATCAGCCCATGATCACACTGGAGGGGGAGTAGGTGGCGGAGCCGGACTTCGAAGGCCGCGTTGACTAGGGCGATACCGGGCTGACCACCGAGCACCGCTGTTCGCAGGGCGGAAAGTGGGACTACTACTGCCCGACCTGCGGCTCAGAGTCCCGCTGCGATTCCGTCGACGACGTGGACGCCTACGTCCGATGTCGCTCGTGCGGTTCGTCCTGGGTGGTTCACTTCGGGCTACCCGTAGGACGCACGAACTACCCGCACTTCGCCGACCAGTTGGCATCGCCGGATGGGTCCAACGAGTTCCGCTTCTGCTACCTCTGCGGCGGTGCCCTGTGAATCTCTCCACCCACATCCCCATGTCGAACGTTCACTTGGAGGGGAAGTGATCCCCCAGCGCAAGAGCGACTTCGTCGAGGGTGTGTACTACGCACGGTGGGCCGGCAATGACCCGACGGACCCGGCCGGCTGGCAGATGGTTCAAGTCTCGTACAGCTTTGGAAGGTGGGAGGCTGTTGTATTTGGGAACGACGGGCTGTGGCCGATGAGAGAATTTGCACAGATGATCGGACCATTGCCGACGAAGGACGAGCTTGTCGGCGCAACCCTTCAACACTACGAGCCGCGGTTCTGGTACGCGGATCGGTCGGAGTAGGTCCCCCGATGAACCTCTCCACCCACGCCCTCATCAAGAAGCGCGAGATGTGGTAGGAATCGATCATGCCCAATCCAGTCACGACAGAGAGCGGCCCCGACGAGGCCACGAAGATATTGAAAGCCGTGGCGGAAATGGGCGAGAAGCTCGGCGAGGTCGGACTAGACATGCAGCGAAGGCTGGTCGATGCCTTTGCGCAGACAGCCGATCCGCCGTTGAGCGACGAGGCTGCGCTCGACTTGATTCAGTTCGGGCTCCGCCGACTGTAGGATTGCCCGTGGGAAAACGCCGCAAGATAGTCGTTCCGTCCTCGATGGCGGACGAGCACGAAAGGCAGGCGCGACGGGCAGCCAAAGCGCTGGCCGCGCCGAGCGCAGGCTGGGGCGCGATTCTCTTGGTTGCCGACCAGCCGGACAGGAATGGAGTGGCTCACTCTCGCGAGAGTCTCCGCGCTATGGCTGCGAAAAGCCCCGCTCTCAAATTCAACGAAGCGACGGGCCAACTCAGGATGACGATGCCACCCCCGAAGGGCAGCGCATGAACCTCTCCACCCACGCCCTGATCAAGAAGCGCGAGTTCTCCCAAGTCCTCAAAGCCTTCTTCGGAGGCAAGGGGAGACAGGTAATTCGCTTCTCTGGGGTGGTGACCGAAGTCCAGAAGTACGAGCACCAGGACGGCCAAGGGGTGGACGTGCGCGGGGGGAAGTGGGATTGCGATCTGGACCTGTCGCCCATCGGTGTCGTGGTCGACAAGCGCGAGGACTGATCCCCCCAGACTTGCGTCCCACCCGTCGTCGGGGCACCCTTTTCGCCGTGGCGACGAAGAAGAAGGCGGCGGGGAAGAAGAAAGTGGCCAAGAAGTCTTCCCGATCGAAGCCCGGACCTGACGGCTTCCTCGGCGAATGGCGCCTCTTTGCCTGTAAGCTCCGAAACGTCGACCGCGAACTCATCCGCGAAGCCGCAAAGAGCGCCGGCCAAGACGAGTCATCGTTTGTTCGCAGCCTGATCTTCGACGGCCTTGAGCGCCGCAACTTCAAGCCTTCCGGCCGATACTGAGCAAGTAGGGATTTGAAGTAG
>JAJCZO010000289.1 GCA_029262355.1 Deltaproteobacteria bacterium | reverse complement strand
GTCGCTCCGGCGGCAGCGCTACGCACCGCGGCGATTCGGTCGCGATCGACGGCTACGAGGATCAGGTCGGCCTGGTGCGCGTCGATCGCCATCAGTGCCTTTCCGCGCAGGCCCTCGCCATCGAGGGCGACGCCGGCCCCTTCACGGACCGAAAACGTCTCGGTTGCGGCGACCCCGACGATCAGTTCCCCGGTCGCGATGGCGCGAAGCCATCCTTCGGCAAGAGTACTCTCGAGTGCTCCGAGCGCGATCGGCGCCATGACGCCGGTCGACAGGAACGGCGCCGGGGTGACGGCGTGGCCCAGTGCCTGCGACACGAGCGCCGCGTCGAGCAGACCGAGGCCGCTGCCGCCGTGGGCTTGAGGAACGAGAATTCCTGCGGCACCGAGCTCGGCGAGATCTTTCCAGATGCCTCGGTCGTTGGGACAATCGAGGTCGCGTAGCTCGCGCACGCGCGTGATGGGCACCTTGTCGGCAAGGAAGCCGCGAATGCTGGCGTCGAGAAGCCGCTGGTCCTGGGAGAGTCCGAAGTTCATGTCGCCTCCCCCCTTCAGGCCGAGGCCTTCGCCGGCTTGGGTTCCCGCGGGAGGCCAAGCCCGCGTTCCGCGATGATATTTTTCTGAATCTGGGCCGTTCCGCCGCCGATGATGAACCCGAGCGACAAAAAGGAGTGTGTTTGCCAGAATGCGTGCTCACGCTCGTACTTTGCGTGGTCGTAGAGCACGCCGAGCTCGCCCATGACGTCGATCGCCAGCGCGGCGAGATCGAAGTTGAGCTGGCAATTTTGCAGCTTCACGATCAGTCCGGCCACTCCGGGCGCCTCGCGCTTCAGGTTTGTCGTCAGTACGCGCATCGCGTGGGCCTTCATCGCGAGAACACGAGCCTGTAGGCGCATCAGCCGATCCCGATAGACCGGATTGGCGATCGCAGGCACGCCGTTTGCCGATTCTCGGTTCATCAGCCGCATCAGGCGGAGCAAGGTGCTCTCGGCGTTCGCGTTCAAGCTATTGCGCTCGTGGGCGAGGGTCGTGTTCGCGATCGTCCACCCGTCCCCTCGCTTGCCGACGACGTTCGTGCGCGGGACGCGCACGTCGGTGAAGAACACTTGGTTGAACGAGTTCTCGCCCAGGTCTCCCGACATCGTTCTCAACGGCTGCACGTCGATGCCCGGAGTGTCCATCGGTAGCAGGAGGTAACTGATCCCGGCATGTTTCGGGGCGTCGGGTTCGGTGCGGACGAGAATGAACATCATCTCGGCCTTGTCTGCACTGCTCGTCCAGATCTTCTGTCCGTTGATCAGGAAGTCGTCGCCGTTCTCGCTCGCCGCGGTCTGGAGGCTCGCGAGATCACTGCCCGCGCCCGGCTCGGAATAGCCCTGGCACCACAACACCTGAGCCCGCATCGTGGGTTCGATCCATCGGCGCTTCTGCTCTTGTGTGCCGTGCTCGAGTAGGGTTGGCACGAGCATCGAAGGTCCCTGCGCCATCATTCCGCGCGCGACGCCGGCGTGATTGAACTCCTCGTCCATGATCACGGTCTCGAGGAGATCGGGCGCGGCGCCGTAACCGCCGTAGCCTTTTGGGATCGTGCGCGCCCAGTACCCGTGCTCGATGAGAAGGTCGAGCCAGTTGGTCAATGCGGGACGCGGCACGGCGTAGGTGTGGCCGGCCGGACGCTTCGACTTGTGCGCATCGAGGAATTCACGTACCTCGCGGCGGAACGATTCGTACTTCTCTCCGTATTCGAGATCCATTGTGGGGCTCCGTGCGGCTCTAGAATGGGTAGTCGGTTCAGCCGACGCGCTCGCCCGGCTTTGGCGGATCGACAGCCGCGCCGGCGAAGCACTGCGCGATCGACATCCAGCGAGTCGCGATCGTGCCCTTCACGTCGAGGGCCGTGTCGGCGATGTTCCGCCCTTGCGTGACGACGTGGCAGAACTCCACCGCATCGCCCCGCACGTACTCTTCGTCGCTGGGGTCCCCGAACTCCCAGACGTCGCCCGACGGTGCGGTGATGCGCACGTACGGCGGTGCGCCCGGGACCTCTTCGCCTCGATTGATGAACGTCCAGCCGAAGGTCTTCATGCCGATGACCGCGATGTGTTTGATTCGATCGGTGTGGTTACGCGGGCGGCGGAGGAGGTCGTAGATGTCGTGGCCGTGCGCCCATGTTTCCATGTAGCGGGCGGTGCTGAACATCGGCACGCCCATGTCCGGTCCAAACCAGGGGAGTCGGCGCTTCGGGTCCGATTCGCCGAGAGCGACCGCCATCTCTTTGCAACTCTCGATCCATTGGCGGCTCAGAGCTTTGGCGTCTAAGCCCCCGAGCTCGCGGCGCGCTTCTTCGGCGAGGGTCATGCCCTTTGCCATTTTGGCGACGAGGTCGTCCCGACACGCCGCGAAGGCGGTTTCGTCGTTCAGGGCGAGCAACGACACGCGATCGAAGAAGTGGAGATGCGCCACCACGTCCCACGGCGTCCAGCTCTGGAAGGGAGTTGGGCGTGCCCAGTCGTCATCGCCGAGGCTGTCGAGAACTTCGTAGAGTTCCTCGGCCTCATCGCGGAGGTCCTGGCAGACTTGCAGCATCGGGGGGTCCTTTCTGTGGTGGCATGGTTGGGCGACCGTGAGTGCTAGTGCACCGCCGTCGACATAGCGTTAACGCCTTGCCGCCCCTCGACGTCC
>JAJCZO010000288.1 GCA_029262355.1 Deltaproteobacteria bacterium | reverse complement strand
TCGCTCGATTTGCTACCGACGATCGCTTCGGCGGTGGGAGTCCCGCTGCCCGACGATCGCGACTACGATGGGGTGGATCTGGTTGCGTACCTGTCGGGCGAGACCCCGGGCGACCACACGACAAGCTGTTCTGGCGCGCCGGGACGGCCGTCGGGGCACGCGAAGGAGACTGGAAGCTGTGGGAGTCGCGCGAGTCCGCCATCTCCACCTGCGATGGGTTCAGCACGAACGTCCTGTTCTGATTCGGGATGGAGAGCTGCGGACGTCCCGAGTGGGCATCCGCCCCACGCACACCTGCCCAGTTTCTCTGGCCCTAGTGTGTCTGAGTGTGTCGCCGTCTGGCCCCCGGGGGGCCAGAGATCTTCGAGGTTCGGGGTCGTCTCCGGGACGAAGCCGCGTAGCCTCGGGGCGGATGCGTATCGATGGAGGCGATCGGGCGCGCCAACGGCTTCGTCACTGCCAGACGGCAGGCTGTAGGAACATCAACGGTCTATCTGCCCAGGTCGACGGGTAGCCGCTACCGCGAAGCCTCGAGCGAGGTCCAGTCTTCGGGTCCAGGCGCGCGCGGCGAAGCCGGTGGGCGGCGAGTTACTGACGGCGAACGGACCGGTAATAGGAAGGCCCCGTTCGGGCTTCGACCGGGTCTCGGGGGGCTGGATTTCGGCCTCGGGAAGGCTCGGGGGTCAACCCGCGTTCCGGGCGAACTCCAGCACCTGCTGGTAGGTCGGCCGATTCGTCGAGCGGAAGTCGTCGGGGATCAGTCCCGGCGTGAAGCCGCTACGGCGACCTTCGCGACGCCACTTTGTCGGGTCGTCACCGAAATCGGCGGCGAGTTCCCTCACCCGGACGTCGATCGCGGTCCATAGGTCGGCGCGACACCGGTCGATGTCGCCAAGGCCGCAGTAGGCGGTCGAGAAAGGCCCCTGGACCGGTTGGCCGAGCAGGGAGCGCAGGTCCTTGTCGACGATCGACGTCTCACTGATGCCCCGTAGGTCGATGCCGTCGTCGAGTAGGGGTTGTAAGACCGGTGCGAGGACGGCGGTTTCCACGGGGTCCCACAGTTCTGCGGAGATCATCGCGCCGGGGGCGTCGTAGTCACCGTCCTCGTCGGCATCGAGCAGCGGCGCGTCGTCGGCCAGCCATTGGTCGAGGATGTCGATGACGGCGCTGGAGATCTCGGAAGGCGCATCGCCCCCGGACAGCATCTCGCTCACCACCGCCCAGACCGGAGACCGCGGATCTTCGGTGGCGGCCCGGTTCATGATCGACACCACATCGGACAGTTCGGGTTTCTCGGGCCATTGATCGAAGAGCTCGACCCCGTGATGTGAGCCGAAGAGGGTGCTGTCCCCGTGCATCCAGCCTCGCGCCGACTGGTTGTTCCAGTTCAAGAGGCGACCGTCGGGATGTCCGGTCGCATGTGGGTGTTCCGCCTGGCTGATGAACCCCGTCCACTCGTACTCGCCGCTACCGATCGTAGGCAAGCGCCGGTCGAGGCCCTCGGCGCGGACAGGGAGCAGGCCCGAGGCGAAGTATGCGATGCCGTCGCGGTTGGCGTAGCCCCAGTTGAAGGTGAAGCCGAATTGGTTGGCCGCTTCGAAGAAGGCTTCCGGGCTGTCGGCGTCGCCTTCTGTCATGTCCTTGAGGGCTGCGAGGTTGAATCCGTCGCGGCCGAAGGTCGACCGCTGTCGGGTGAGGGCAACCGGCTCACCGGCTACCGTCGCGGTGCCGATGACGGGGCCATGCACCGAAGTTGGGTAGACGATCGGCGTTCCGCCGATGGTGCCGGCCTCGAAAATCTCGAACGGAATGCACTCGCCATCGTGCAGGTAGGATCCCGTGTCGCGAGTGGGTGTCGATCCGCCGGGATCGCACAACACCTCGACGAATACATCGCGCACGTCCTGGTTGGCCGACGTGAGGCTCCACGCGTAGTTCTTGCTGCGCCCAATCAGGAGGTAGTGCGCTAGGCCGGGAACCGCAGCGCCCTGGGCCTCCCACTCCGGGGTCTTGAGATGCATCTGCATCACGATCTCGGGGTAGTAGTAGCCGAGTTGCGGGCCCATCACGGCTAGCGAATTGCCGCTCGCCGATGCCTGGGGTGAGACGGTCAGAAAATTCGAGGCATTGCGGCTCGGTGGATCCCCGGCCGCATCGACGAAGCCGACGTCGACCAGACCGGGGCCGGCACCAGGCTGCGGGTTCCGGGGGTCGAGGGAGATGATGGATCCCTCGTCGATAACGACGGAGCCGGATACTTCGCCTCCGGTGAAGGTGCCGTAGTCGAATTCTTCCTCGATGGTGGTGGGTGCTTCCGGGTCGTTGGTCTGCATGAGGTCGTTCCATACGGCTCGGCCTCGATCCGCCCCGAGTCGGTTCTGGAGTTGGGAAAGGAACTCCGAGTTGCGGGCTTCGCCGCCACCGCCGGCGCCGAAGATCGAACCGATGAAGGCCGTCGTGGCGATGATGTCGTTGACGGTGAACGGCTCCATCGCAACATCCGGGTTGGCCAAGAGGTACGCGTTGGCGCCGTCGGCGTAGGCCTGCGCGTCGGCGATGATCTCCTCGCCCTCGGATAGGGAGGTGCGGACCCGTTCGACCTGGTCGGTCACCAGCTGTTCCGTTGCCGCGCTCGGCACGAAGGGGGTGGCGCTCGTGACCAGAGAGAAGGCATTGACGCCGGGGATGTCGGCCACCGCGGCCCGAGCAGGCCCCCGACCGAAGCTGATGAGCAACTCGCGGTCTCGGACGGTCACCCAACCCGCGCCGAAGGCAACGTCTTCGCGGGTCTCGCCGGTGATGTGGGCGATGCCCCACTCGTCGTACTCGAGCGTCAGCCCGGCGCGGCCGGTGTCGATGACGGTGGTTTCGCCGATCGGAGAGAAGTTTTGCGGCAGGAAGAACTCCTCGATGTCGGCATCAGTGACGTTGCCCCGCAGCGGCGTCAGTCCGTCGTAGAGCGCGAGTTGGTCGAGGGAGTTCGGACCGACCGGGAGTCCGCCGTAGTTGCCGGGCGGCAGAATGTAGAAGGCGCGGTCCGCGCCGGTCCCGCCACCGTCGATCGGCTCTTGCGGTTCGGGCGGCGGGTCAGTGGGATTCTCTTCGGTCGGCCCGGTGCTCCCGTTGTCGCCGGCGCAGCCGGTGGTGAGGAGAGCGCAAGCAAGTGCTGCGGCGAGCACGCGGTTGGTTGGTCCTGCTGTCATGGTCCGGTCCCCCTTGGTGGCGACATGAACTTAGGCTCGGGATTGCGGCTGGGCAACACAAAAGTCGAGGTAGCGCATGATCTCCCAGCTGTCATAGGCGGGATCTCCGTCGTGGACCAACGTGGGGGCCTACCCTTTCGGATTGATTCGGAGATACTCCGGCGTCAGGTTGTCGCCCGAGCGCGCGACCTCGCTCAGCACGATGGGATGGGAGGTCCAATCGAGCCGCTTCTCTTCGAGGGCGACCCGGACCATCTGAGAGCAGAGGGACTCCTGATAGGGATACAGCTCGAACTGGCTCTCGTTGGAGATCCAGCGAGCCGCGCGGGCCGCAACGTGAGTAAACACCGAGCAGGCCTCGAAAGGTCGTCGTGGGAGCCGACCCGCCGTACTAACGGGGAAGGCCGCCGCCCTCGGGGAAGACGAGCGACGTGAGCACC
>JAJCZO010000287.1 GCA_029262355.1 Deltaproteobacteria bacterium | reverse complement strand
ACGGCGTGGCGCCTCGGGATCGCGACGGATGTGATCGTGCGTGGGCTGGCCGGGTGCAACGGCGTTCCGGGTCGACTCGAGCCGGTCCGCGAGGGCCAGAGCTTCGCCGTCATCGTCGACTACGCCCATAAGCCAGACGCTCTCGAGCGCACGCTCGAGAGCATGCGCTCGCTGACGTCGGAGCGATTGATCGTCGTTTTTGGCTGCGGAGGCGATCGCGACGAGGGCAAGCGGAAGATCATGGGCGAGAACGCCGGGCGATTGGCGGATCTCGTCATTCTGACATCAGACAATCCGCGGACAGAGGATCCGCTCGAGATCATCAAGGCGATCGAGACGGGCGTGCAGGAGACGTCTTGCACGTGCGTCGCGCAAGAGGCGCTCGGGCAACGGGGTGGTGTGGAGTATGCGGTGGTGCCCGAGCGCCGCGCGGCGATCCGACGATCGATGGAGATCGCGCGCGCGGGAGACCTGGTGCTGATCGCCGGGAAGGGACACGAAGATTACCAGATCGTCGGGACGACCAAGTCCCATTTCGACGATCGGGAAGAGGTCCGTCGCGCTCTTGGAGTGGCGGCGTGATGACGCAGGCGGAGGCCGTCTGCGCCGTAGTACTCGTGGTGGTGGCGGTGGGGTGGTGGATCGTTCCGAAGGGGGCGGGCGTTTGGCGCCCGCCTTCCTCCGGGGCGGACCGGTTCGGGGCCGCGCGGCTGGCGCGTGGAGGTGGTGGGCGGAAGCGGTGGTGAGCAGGCTGCGCGGACCGAGTCTCGGAGTGTAGGGAGAGGGCGATGCTGTACCAGCTCCTCTATCCGCTCCATACGTCATATTCGGCGTTCAACGTCTTTCGGTACATCACGTTCCGGACGCTGTTGGCCGGTTTGACCGCGCTCGTCATCTCGCTCGTTCTCGGGCCCGCGTTGATCCGGTGGCTGACCTCGATGAAGGTCGGGCAGCAGATCCGCGACGACGGTCCGGAAAGCCATCTGTCGAAGGCGGGAACGCCGACGATGGGCGGGATGCTGATCCTCTTCTCTGGGCTCCTCTCGACGCTTCTGCTCGCTGACCTCGGCAACGTCTACGTGTGGCTCGTCCTGCTCACGACCGTGGGATTTGGAGCGATCGGCTTCGTCGACGACTACCAGAAGCTCCGCGGGCGCAGCTCCAAGGGGCTATCGGTGCGCGCGAAGTTCTCGCTGCAGGTTTTGATCGCGGCGGTCGTGAGTGGCCTGCTGGCCGCGAGCCCCGATTTCACGACGACGGTCAACTTTCCGCTCTTGAAGAACGTCCAGCCCGATCTCGGCTGGTGGTACGTCCCCTTTGCGGCCTTCGTAATCGTCGGGATGTCGAATGCGGTGAATCTCACCGATGGCCTCGACGGTCTCGCAATCGGACCGGTGACGATCGCGGCCGGTACCTGTGGAATCTTCGCGTACGTGGCAGGGAATGCTCGGTTCGCCGATTATCTCCAGATCCAATACGTAGCGGGGGCCGGTGAGCTCATGGTGTTCTGTGGCGCGTTCGTCGCCGCCGGGCTCGGCTTCCTGTGGTTCAACGCGTACCCGGCCCAGATGTTCATGGGCGATGTCGGTTCGCTGCCGCTCGGCGCGGCGCTGGCCGTCGTTGCGCTGGTCGCCAAGCAATCGCTGGTCTTGCCGATTCTCGGCGGCGTGTTCGTGATCGAAGCCCTGTCCGTCATCTTTCAGGTCGGCTCTTTCAAGACGCGAGGCAAGCGCATCTTCAAGATGGCGCCGATTCACCACCACTTCGAACTGCTTGGTTGGCCCGAGCCCGTGATCATCGTCCGGGCGTGGATCATCGCGGTCGTCTGCGCCATCTTGGCACTCGCCACCCTGAAATTGAGGTGATGGTGGCGGCCGGCCAGGAGCAGACGCGATCCAATCGCCCGAGTTGTCCGGCCCGGCGCGCGCTCGTCGTTGGCCTCGGGCGTACGGGGCTCGCGGTCGTGCGCTACCTGGTCGCGCGCGGGGTGGATGTCTGTGTGACCGACCGTGCCGCCAACGTCGAGCTTCCGCAGGATCTGGCGCGCGTCGATCGGCGCGACGGCTCCGACCTCGAGGCCGTTCTCGACGGTGTCGATCTCGTGGTGCCGAGCCCGGGCGTGCCTGCGTCGGCACCCATTTTGGTCCGAGCCGAAGAGCGCGGCGTCGCGATCGTGAGCGAGATCGAGCTGGCGGCGGCGTCGCTCGAAGCACCGATGATTGCGGTGACTGGAACCAACGGAAAGAGCACCACCACCGAACTCATCGCTCAAATTCTCGGCCAGTCGTCCGCGAGGGTCTTTGCTGGGGGGAATCTCGGGACGCCGCTCATCGAGGCTCTGCGCGGTCCGTGGACCGCCGCGGTGGTGGAGGTCTCCAGCTTTCAGCTCGAATGGGTCGAGTCCTTCCATCCGCGCGTTGGGCTGCTGCTCAACCTGACGGAGGATCACCTCGACCGGCACGGCGACATCGAAACGTACGCGGCTGTGAAGGCCCGTCTATTTGCCCGCCAGACGCCGGAGGATGTGGCGATCCTGAATCGCGATGATGCGATCGTGGCGAGCCTGACGGCCGGTCTCCGGTCCACAGTTGTCACGTTTGGGCGCACGCGGCTCGTCGGCGATGGTGCCGTCTTGCAGGGCACCGACGTGCGCGTCTCATTCCGCGGCCGGTCCAGCGTCGTCTCGCTCCGGAAGTGTCGCCTTCTGGGCGAACACAATGCCGAGAACGTCATGGCAGCCGTCCTGGCGGCGGTTGCGATGGGCGCATCCGATGAGGACATCATGGCCGGTGTCGAGTCGTTCGAGGCGCTCGCTCATCGCATGCAGGAAGTGCGCGAGCATGCCGGTGTGCGGTTCGTGGATGATTCCAAGGGCACGAATGTCGGCGCATTGCTCCGCTCCATCGCAGGGCTACCCGACGGGCGCGTCGTTCTGGTCGCCGGGGGGCAGGATAAGGGGAGCGACTTCGAGCAGGCGCGCGGACTCGTTTCGCGCAAGGCACGGTGCGTCGTGCTGTACGGGAGCGCGCGAGAGATGCTGGCGCGCAGTTGGAATGGCGCGGCGCGGCTCGTCTCGCACGAGTCGTTCGAGGATGCCGTGCGGGCGGCCGCGGACGCTGCGGAGCCGGGCGACGTGGTGATTCTCTCGCCGGCGTGCGCCAGCTTCGATCAATTCGAAAACTACGCGCAGCGCGGAGATGCGTTCGCGTCGATCGTGAGGGCGCTGGAATGATCGACTCGCCACATGGACAGAAGCCGTTGGCCCTCGGGCCCGCGCACGCGATTGCCGCTACGGGGCCGACCCGTGCAGGCTTCATCCAGCAACCGGTGATCCTCTCTGCGAGAGGCGTGGACCGATGGCTTCTCGGCGTCTCGGCCGCGCTCGCGACCCTTGGACTCGTCATGGTGTTCGGTGCGAGTTTTTTCCTCGGCGGAGAGCGCTTCGGCGACCCCTACGCGATGGCGGTGCGCCAGACGACGTTTCTTCTGATCGCGGTAGGGCTCGGGGTGGGCGTTTCGCGCCTGCCGATGTCGGTCCTACGCTCTCTTGCCTATCCGGCGCTCGCGGCAGTGCTCATCCTGTTGGCGTTCGTTCTGGTGCCAGGCATCGGAATCGTGCGAGGCGGCGCTCGTCGCTGGGTGTCGCTCGGGTTCGTCACGTTCGAGCCCTCGGAGCTTCTGAAGCCAGCCTTCGTTCTCTACCTCGCGCACTCGTTGGCGAGGAAACGGGAGAAGATTCACAGCTTCACCTACGGCGTGTTGCCTCATCTGCTCGTCGCGCTGGTGCCGATGTTGCTGTTGATGCTGCAGCCTGATTTCGGCGCGACCGCGGTGCTCGCGCTTGTCACCGGCGCGATGCTGTTCGTCGCGGGTGCGCGGCCCAGCCAGCTTCTCGGCCTGGGCGCCGCCGCCGGGAGCGCCGGCTTCGCGTTGGTATTCTTCTCGCCGTACCGCTGGAAGAGGGTCGTTGCGTTCCTGGACCCGTGGGATGATCCGCTCGGGAAGGGCTTTCAGCTCGTTCAGTCGTTTCTGGCATTCGGCAGTGGCGGGGTCACCGGGGTTGGGCTCGGCCACAGCAAACAGAAGCTCTTCTATCTGCCCGAGGGGCACACGGACTTCATCTTCGCCTTGATCGGTGAGGAGATGGGCTTTCTCGGGGGCGGCTTGGTCCTGTTGGCCTTCTCGATCCTCGCGATCCGAGGCTTTCGGCTCGCGACCCGCGCGCATGATTCCTTTACGAGCTACCTGGCGTTCGGGCTCACCTTCGTCGTCGTGGCCCAGGCGGCGCTCAACCTTGCAGTCGTCATGGGATGTCTGCCGACCAAGGGGATGCCGCTGCCGCTGCTCAGTTACGGGGGCAGCTCACTGGTGACCACGGTTGGAATGATCGCCGTCTTGCTCGGTATCTCGCGCGAGGTTCGGTGATGGGGAACGGAAACGGGGGCAGCGCCCTGCGCGTGCTGATCGCAGGCGGTGGCACGGGCGGACATCTCTTCCCCGGGATTGCCGTCGCGCAGGAACTCGTCCGCCGGGCGGGCGCGGAGGTGCGCTTTGCGGGAAGCGACCACGGCATCGAAGGCACGGCGGTTCCGGCCGCTGGCTTTGAGGTGGATCTGTTTCCGGTGCGTGGCGTGGTCGGAGCGGGGGTCCGGGGCATGCTTCGCGGCGCTTGGAGGATCCCCCGCAGCCTCGGTACCGCTCTGGCGCTGCTCGCCCGATTTCGTCCACGAGTGATCATCGGTGTGGGTGGGTACGCGGCCTTCCCGGCGTTGGCGGCCGGCGTCCTGCGGCGGTGTCCGATCGTGCTTCTCGAGCAGAACGCGAAGCCGGGCCTCGTTACTCGACTGTTCGCGCGGTTCGCGCGCGCGGTGTGCGTGAGTTTTCCGGAGACGGTTGCTGCGGTGGGGACGAACGCGCTCCTGACCGGCAATCCCATCCGATGGCGGGTCCGGCCCGACGGTCGAGGCACGGCTGGGAAGGCGGGCGGCCGGTTCTCGGTCCTCGTTTTCGGGGGGAGCGCTGGCGCGCACCGATTGAACACCCAGGTGCCGGGAGCGGTCGCGCGACTCGGCGACGGAGTGCACGTGTTGCACCAAACCGGAGCGAAGGACCGCGAGGAGGTCGCGCGGCGGTATGAAGAGCTCGGCATTTCGGCCGACGTCGTCGCGTTCATCGATGACATGGAAGCCGCGTACCGGGGCTGCGACGTGGCCGTGTGTCGTTCTGGCGCCACGACCCTGGCCGAAGTGACCGCGCTGGGAGTTCCGTCGGTTCTCGTGCCGTACCCGTTCGCGGCGGCCGATCATCAGCGCACGAATGCCCAGGCGCTCGTCGACGCCGAGGCGGCGTGGATGATCCTGGACGCCGATCTGGAAGAGGAGCGACTCGCGCAATGCCTGAGCGAAGCACGGTCGGAGCCGGCGGCGCTGGCAGCTCGCGGCAGCCGGGCGCGTGCGCTCGGTCGGCCAGACGCCGTCAGTCATGTCGTCGACGTGTGCCTTGCGGCCACGGGCGTGGTCGGGGCCGATGCCCCACAGGCAAGCGCATGACCCGGGTGCGCTCCGGCTCCCCGACGGGTAGAACGCACACGACAATGCGCGCGCGCCACCGTATTCACTTCGTGGGCATCGGCGGGATCGGTATGAGCGGGATCGCCGAGGTCCTGTTGACGCTCGGCTATTCGGTGAGTGGCTCGGATCTCTCACAGACCGAGACGACGCAGCGGTTGAGCCAGGGCGGTGCCAGCATCGAGCTCGGCCACGACGCCGCGCGGATCACCTCCGACATCGATGCCGTCGTGATCTCGTCGGCTGTGAAGTATGCGAATCCCGAGGTCGCGAGGGCGAGGGATCTGCGAATTCCTGTGATTCCTCGAGCGGAGATGCTCGCCGAGCTGATGCGCATGAAGTCGGGGGTCGCGGTCGCGGGCACGCACGGAAAGACGACGACGACATCACTGCTGGCGGGCATTCTGGATGAGGCCGGGCTCGATCCTACGGTCGTGATCGGCGGCAAGGTCCATTCGCTGGACAGTAACGCGCGCCTGGGCCAGGGGGACCTGATGGTCGCGGAGGCCGATGAGAGCGACGGTACGTTCTTGCTGCTCTCGCCGACGATCGCGATCGTCACGAACATCGATCCCGAGCATCTCGATCACTACGGCAGCGTCGAGAAGGCGGTGGAGGCATTTTGTGAATTCATCAACCGCGTGCCGTTTTACGGCCGGTCGATTCTCTGCATCGACAGCGATCGGGTCCGTGCGTTGCTCCCGCGGGTGCGCAAGCGGTTCCTGACCTACGGACTATCGCCCGACGCAGAGGTGACGGCCAAGGACCTCCGGGTGGAGGGCTTCGACACGAAGTTCATCGCGGTGCGCGACGACGTCGAGCTCGGCGAGGTCCGGATCGGAATGCCGGGGCACCATGTGGCGCAGAACGCGCTCGCGGCCATCGCGGCGGCGACGGAGCTCGAGGTTTCGTTCGAAACGTGCGCGCGGTCGCTCGGCGCCTTCCGAGGCATCCACCGTCGGTTCGAAGTCCGGGGGGAGGTCGGCGGGATTACCGTGATCGACGACTACGGCCATCATCCCGCGGAGATTCGCACGACGCTGCGCGCCGCTCGCGACGGTCTTGGCCGTCGCTTGGTGGTCGCCTTCCAGCCGCATCGGTTCAGCCGCACCCGCGATCTCCACGAAGATTTCCTCGAGGCGTTCGACGACGCGGACGTATTGTTCCTCACCGATGTCTACCCGGCCGGAGAGGAGCCGATCGAAGGGGTTTCGGGACAGAATCTGGTGACGGCGCTCCGGCGACGTGGGCATGCGGACGTTTCCTTCGTTGGCCCCCGCGAAAAACTGGCCGAGGGCATCGCCGCGGCAGCGCGCGATGGCGACGTGGTGCTCCTGCTCGGTGCGGGTGACATCATCCGAGTCGGAGACGACGTGCTCGAAGCGCTGCGGGAGCGGGCGTGTGGCACGGTGCGGCTCATCAAATGAGCGGCCCGGCTGCATTCGCGATGTCTAGGGTACCTCCGGGTATCGAAACGCCCAAGCTCAGGCGCGACGAGCCGCTTGCCCGCCACACGTCCATGCGGGTGGGTGGACCGGCTGATCTCTTCTGCGAGGTCGACACCGACGAGGAGCTCGGAACCTGGATCGCCTGGGCGCGGCAGCGCTCGGTCTCGGTGTTTCTGCTCGGCGGTGGGACCAACCTGGTCGTCGGAGACGGTGGCATCCGGGGTCTCACATTGAAGCTCGGCCGTCCGTTCGCGCAGTGCGATTGGCGCGAAGAGGGTACGGAGGCGCGCGTCGTCGTTGGCGCTGCCGCCAATTTCAAACGGTTCGTCGTCGACACTCTGGATCGAGGCTACGGTGGGCTCGAGTTCGCCGAGGGGATTCCGGGCACGATCGGCGGAGGCGTCATCATGAACGCCGGCGCCTTCGGCGGTGAGATGGGAGATGTGGTCGAGGCCCTGCGGGGAGTGGACATCGACGGGCAGTCGCGCCGGTTGCCCTCGAGCGAGCTTCGCTTCTCCTATCGCCATCTCGACCTGCCGCGTGGCTTCGTCGTGACGGCTCTCGAGATCCACCTCCACCGGGGCGATCGCGACGTCCTGGCGGCGCGCGCCGCGGATGCGCGAGCAAAGCGAGGCAAACATCAGCCCGTGGGGCATCCCAATGCGGGGTCGGTCTGGAAGAACCCGCCTGGCGACTTCGCCGGGCGCCTGATTCAGAAGGTCGGTCTACGCGGTGAGCGCGTCGGCGGGGCCCAGATCTCCCCACAGCATGCGAATTTCATCGTCAACGTCGACAAGGCCCGGGCCGCGGACATCGGGATTCTGATGGACCGCACCCGAGACCGGGTCTGGGAGGAGCGCGGCGTCTGGCTCCAGGCCGAGGTGAAGCTCATCGGCGACTGGGGCTTGCGATGAAGCTGCCTCAGGTGGAAGGGCGCCATCGCGGTAAGCGCATCGGGGTTTTGTCCGGTGGGCTTTCCTCCGAGCGCGAGATCTCCGAGCGCAGCGCGCGCGCCGTCGGCGAGGTCCTGACCGGCCGGGGCTACGACGTGGTAGCGATCTCCGTCGACCGGCACGTCGCGGCGGCGCTTGCGGATGATGGAGTCGAGGTGGCCTTCAACGCCTTGCACGGCCGCTACGGTGAAGATGGATGCGTGCAGGGGCTCCTCGAGGTGCTTGGACTCCCCTATACCGGGGCCGGCGTTCTCGGCAGCTCCCTATCGATGGACAAGTGGCTTTCGCAGGGGATTCTCCAGCGCAGCGGTTTGCCGACTCCTCGGGCGGTTCTGGTGGGCCCGAGTGATGAGCCGGTCTGGGACGGTTCGTATCCGGTCGTGGTCAAGCCCCGCGGGGAGGGGTCGAGCAACGGAGTCTCGCTCGTCCGCGACGTGGCAGGCTTGGCTGGCGCCATTGCGGAGTCCCGAAAGTTCGATCCGGACGCTCTGATCGAGGACTTCGTTCCGGGCCGCGAGGTCACGGTTGCGATTCTCGACGACATGGCGCTGTCGGCCATGGAGGTCGTGGCGCTGGGCGACGATTTCCATACGTATGAAGTGAAGTATACGGCGGGCCGCGAGGAGTTCATTCTGCCGGCTCCGCTGGGTGATCGATACGAGGCGGCTCTGGAGGTCGCCCTCGAGAGCCACCGGGCTCTGCTCGCGGGGGCATACAGTCGCGTCGACCTGCGAGTCCGGCCCGACGGCGAGATCTTCGTCCTGGAGTGCAATACGTTGCCAGGGCTGCACGAGCTGGGTTGGTTTCCGGCGATGGCGGCGCATGTGGGGATCGAGTTTGGCGATCTGATCGAGCTTCTGCTCGACCGCGCTACGCTCGGTGTGCGCGAGACGCGCATGGAGGTGGGGAGATGAGGCCACGCCAACAGTCGCCGCGGCGACGTCGCCGTCGCAAGGCGGTCATCGAGCGTCGCTTCACCGTGTCTCGATTTGTCGAGAACGTGTGGCGCGCGATCCGGCAACCGCGCAATGCCGGTTTTTTCCTTGTGCTCCTGCTCATTTGCTTTACAGCAGCCCCACTAATGCGCTACTGCAAGGATCACCGGTACTTCATCGTGCGCGGGGTCGAGGTGCAGGGCACTGATCGGCTTGCGGCAGCACGGGTGCGGACGTGGTTGGGAATGGTGGAGGGGAGAAGCATCTGGCGAACTGCGCCACGGGACCTGGAGGAAAGCCTCCGACGACACCCGCCGATTGCGGATGCGCTGGTGCGGCGTATCCTACCCGATCGGATCGAGGTCACGGTCGAGGAGCGCGAGCCCGACGCCGTCGTTCGCGACAAGCGAGGCTTCTTCTTTGCCGACGTCGATGGGGTTCTCTTCGAGAGGGCTCGTCCCGATTCGACGGACCTGCCGGAGTTGCCCATCGTGACGATTGCGCGCGGGGCATCCGGTGAGGAACCTGAACTGATGGGCCCTCCGCCCGAATACGCGGACGTATCGCTCGGTGACGCCAGTCGGCTCTCGACGCGCGTGCTCGCCGAGACGATCGCCTTGGCGGCCCGTCTCGAAGGTGGCCACGGGGGTATCGGCGTCTCCGAGATCACGATCACCGCAGGCCAGATGGATAGCGAGGACCCCGAGTTGTTGGTGTTCAGCACGGATGGTCGGCTCGCCGTGCGACTCGGCTGGGGAAGCTGGGATGCGAAGCTCGGCTCACTGGCCAAGGTCGTGGCTCACGCGGAGCGGGCAGGGCATGGTACCGCCGCCGGACTCTCCGGCCGCCTCGACGTGCGGGATCCTGAAGCAGTCGTGGCGCGCTGGGCGCACGAAGGGACGGCGTGAACTGATGGCGCGCAAGCAGTCCTTCCACGTGGCCCTCGATCTCGGAACTCACAAGACTGCGGTTCTTCTCGCGTCGATGAATGAAGACGAGCCGCACGTGGTGGGGCTCGGCACCGCTCCTTCCGCCGGGTTGCGCCGCGGGGTGGTCATCAACATCGACGCAACGGTGCAGGCAATCCAGAGGGCCGTGCACGAGGCCGAGGTCATGGCCGATTGCGAGATTCAGAGCGTCGTGGTCGGCGTGAGTGGCAGTCACATCAAAGGCTTCAACAGTCACGGGATGGTCGCCATCAAGGGCCACGAGGTCACCTCTTCAGATATCGAGCAGGTACATGAGGCCGCGCGCGCGGTGCCGTTGCCGGCCGACCGCCACATCCTGCACGTTCTCCCGAAGGAGTACGTGGTCGATGAGCAGGAGGGAGTTCGCGAGGCGCAGGGCATGGCTGGCGTGCGGCTCGAAGCGCGGGTTCACGTCCTGACGGGCTCGACGCCGGTCGTCGAGAACGTGATCAAGTGCTGCAACCGTAGTGGTGTCACGGTCTCACAGGTGGTCCTCGCGCCACTTGCTTCGGCCGAGGCGGTGTTGTCCGAAGAAGAGCAAGAGCTCGGCGTCGGCATGATCGACATCGGCGGCGGTACGACCGATCTCGTCGTGTATCAAGCCGGTTCGGTGCAGCATACGGCGGTCCTGCCGCTGGGTGGGAACCACATCACGAATGACATCGCAGCTGGGCTGCAGACACCCGTTGCCGAGGCGGAGAAGCTGAAGCAGCGGTTTGGCAGCGCCGTCTCGAGCGGCGTGCGCTCCGACGAGCGCATCGAGGTCCCCAGTGTCGGTGGCCGGGGGCCGCGGGTGCTCTCGCGTCAGATTCTGGCGGAGATCATCGAGCCGCGGGTAGAGGAGATGCTCGGGTTGGTGGCCGAGGAGGTCACGCGCGCTGGTGTCGAGGGCATGCTTACCTCTGGCATCGTGCTGACCGGCGGGACGGCGAACCTCGATGGCCTCGCGGCGCTGGCGGAGAAGGTGTTCCACGTGCCGGTCCGCGTGGGCTCTGCCGCTCATTCGGGTGGCTTGGGCGACATCGTGAGCGGGCCGGCGTACGCAACAGGAATGGGATTGCTGCAACTCGCGGGCAAGACGAGTTCCGACTCGGTGATGTCACCGGCGTCGGCCGGAGTGCTCTCAAAGGTAAAGAATCGGATGGGGGATTGGTTCCGGGAGTTTTTCTAGCCCGGAAGATTGTGTCGCGACGAGCCCGAGAGGCCCGCGATGCGATGGATGAGCCGAGGAGGCGGGGATGAACGAGATACTTGGAGCGGAGCACGAAGGCGCGCGCATCAAAGTCGTCGGTGTGGGTGGCGGTGGTGGGAACGCGGTGAACACGATGATCCAGTCCGGGATGCCCGGAGTGGACTTCATCGCGGCAAACACCGACGCGCAGGCTCTCTCTGCGAACCTCGCGCCGGTGAAGTTGCAGCTGGGAACGGCGTTCACCAAGGGACTCGGTGCGGGTGCGAACCCGGAGATCGGTCGTCAGGCGGCGAGTGAAGACATCGAGATGCTTCGCGACCTCCTGACGGGGGCCGACATGGTGTTCGTCACAGCCGGTATGGGTGGTGGCACCGGCACGGGCGGGGCTCCGGTCGTCGCCACTGCCGCAAAGGAACTTGGTGCGCTCACGGTCGGGGTCGTCACCAAGCCATTCGTCTTCGAAGGCAAGCGTCGGATGCGGCAGGCTGAGGATGGGATCACCGCGCTCAAAGAGAGCGTCGATACCCTCATCACGATTCCCAACCAGCGTCTGCTCTCGGTCTCGAGTCGCAACATGCCGATTCTCGAGACGTTCCGGAAGGCAGACGACGTCCTCCTCGAGGCGGTCCGCGGCATCTCTGACCTGATCACGGTCGAGGGTCTGATCAACCTGGACTTCGCCGACGTTCGTACGATCATGAGCGAGATGGGCATGGCCATGATGGGCGCCGCGATGGCAGATGGCGAGAACCGTGCCGTCGAGGCCGCGCAGCGGGCCATCTCGTCACCGCTGCTCGACGACATCTCGATTCAGGGGGCGCGAGGCGTCCTGATCAACATCACCGGCGGCGCAGATTTGTCGCTGCACGAGGTGAACGAGGCCGCGACGCTGATCCAAGAAGAGGCGCACGAGGATGCCAACATCATCTTCGGTGCGGTCCTCGACGAGGCAATGGGCGACAAGCTTCGCATTACCGTCATTGCCACGGGCTTCGGTGAGGCCGCGGCCGACGCATTGCCGACCGACCACTTCGCGCCGCAAGTCCGACCCGATCTGCGCCGTGGAGTTGCCGCCGCGCCGCTGCAGCCCGCACCGGTCGCGCAGTCCCGCAGCCAGAAGTTCGATGGGGCGGGTCGCCGCGTCGTGCGGATGGGCTTGATCGAGGACGGTGCCGACCCGGTCTGGCACAAGGGGCACGGCGAGGGGGGCGAGCCCGAGGTTTCGAATCCGCCGAGCGAGGAAGAGGAGTACGACATTCCGACCTTCTTGCGGAAGCAGGCAGACTGACTTTCTCCTCGAGCGAGTCTTGCGAAGCGGGGCGGCCTTCCTTCATGGGGGAGTCGCCCTTTTTCGTGCTTGGTTGTTCGGCCTTGGGGCCGGCGCTACCGTTGCGGGAGTGCGACGCCGTCCCGACGACCGGGCCGCGCAGCGGCTCGAGGCGGAGACGCACCTCGGGCCGCGGCCGGTCGAATCCGCCGATCTTTCGGTCTGCCTCGCGTACCCGAACACCTACCCCGTCGGAATGGCGAACCTGGGGTTCCAGGCGATCTACGGCATCCTCGTTCGCGCCGGGGTGGCGGTCGAGCGGGCGTTCCTGCCCGATGCGCCGACGCGCGAGCCGATTCGCACGCTCGAGTCTGATCGGCCGCTCTCGTCGTTCGACGTCGTCGCCTTCTCGATCTCGTTCGAGACCGATTACGTTCACGTGCTCGATTTGCTCGCGAGCGCGGGCATCACCCTGCGGGCCAGCGAGCGCAACCGCCGAGAACCGCTCGTCGTTGCTGGTGGGCCCGCGGTGTTCCTCAACCCGGAGCCTCTGGCCGACTTCATCGATCTCTTCCTGATCGGCGAAGGCGAGGAGATGGTGCCCGAATGGCTCGATGCGATTCGGGGCGATCGTGGTGACCGACAGCACAAGCTGGAGTCTTCGTTGGGGATCCTCGGAGCGTACGTTCCGAGTCTGTGGCCGGCGGTGCCGGCCGAACGGCAGACGGAGCCGCGCGTCGTCCGCCGCTACATCGCCAATCTCGATGATGCGCCCACGCAGTCACTCATCCTCGCGCCGGACGCGGTCTTCGGCGACATGTTCCTCGTCGAAGCGAGCCGCGGATGTGAGTGGGGCTGTCGCTTCTGCGCGGCCGGTTACATGTATCGGCCGGTCCGCCATCGCAGCGCAGATGCGCTTCGCCGCACGGTCATCGACGAAGCGCTGCCGCACCGTTCGACGGTAGGCCTCGTAGGCGCGGAGATGGCGAGTCATCCGGGAATCGCCGGGCTCTGTCGCGAGATCGCCGACCGGGGAGGGCGCGCGTCGCCGTCGTCTCTCAAGGCCGATCTCGTCGGGGCGGACCTCGCGGGCGCGCTGACGCGTGGCAAAACGAGCTCCGTCACGATCGCGCCGGAGGCGGGCTCCGAGCGCATGCGCCGCGTGATCAACAAGAACCTGACGGAGAGTGAGATCCTGCGCGCTGCCCGGTTGCTCGCGGCTGAAGGCGTGCGCACCCTGAAGCTCTATTCCATGATCGGGCTGCCGACGGAGACCGATGACGACGTCATCGCGATCGCGAGACTCGCCGAGAAGGTCCGCGCGCATTTGCCCGGCGGGGTGGGGCGCATCACTCTCTCGATCAACCCGTTCGTTCCCAAGCCGTGGACGCCCCTGCAATGGGAGCCGATGGAGGACCTCGGCACCGTAAAGGCTCGTGCGAAGATCCTGAAGCAGGAGACGGATCGCATTCCGGGCGCTACCGTCGATCTCGAGTCTCCGCGAGATGCCTATTGGCAGACGCTCCTTTCCAGGGGGGATCGCCGCGTGGGTGACATTCTCGAGGCGGTTCATCGGGCGGGCGGGAAGTTCTGGCCCATCGTGCGCGAGGCCAACCGCGACGGCGGGCTCGGCGCCTGTCCGGCGCCCAACGAGTTCGTGCACCGCCGATTCGATCCCCAGGAGTCGTTGCCGTGGGACTTCATCGACCACTCGGTAGAGAAGCGGTATCTGCTTTCCGAGTGGCGCAAGGCGATGCTCGAGCGAGAGACGCCGCCGTGCGACGTTGCTACGTGCAGCACGTGCGGGGCCTGTTGAGGGAGCGACGATGATCCTCGGAAACGGCGTCGACATCGCCGAGATCGACCGGATTGAGCGAGCGCTTGCCGCGAGGCACGGGGAGCGCTTGCGCAACCGGGTGTTCACGCAAGGCGAGCAGGAGTACTGCGAGAGTCGCCGCAAGGGGCGGGCGCAAAGCTACGCGGCTCGTTTCGCTGCGAAGGAAGCGACGATGAAGGCCCTCGGGGTGGGCTGGGGCCGACACGCGGGGTGGCTCGACATCGAAGTGACCCGCGCCCGGGGCGAAGCGCCTCGCGTGGTGTTGCACGGAGCCGCGGCGGCGACTGCGGCCCGGCTGGGCATGGAGCGTTTCGCGCTTTCGCTCACCCACGCGGCCGGACTGTCGCTCGCGTTCGTCGTCGCCGAAGGTGCATCCGCAAAGCGCTGATCTCGCGTCAGCGAAACGCGAGCAGGACCTTCTTGCCGACGACGTGCGGCGTGCGCAGGCGCGTCGGCGCGACCGTACATCCCGGTGAAACCGGTGACGCCAGCTTCGCGGTAGGCGTGAATACGGTCGATCAACGCCCTCGTGTGTTGCGCTGAGAGCGCGTCTCGCCACCCGTGATGAATCGAGACCAGCGCTCCTTGCGGGGAGACCGGTCGAATTGCTAACTAACGATAGTTAGTATGGCCATGACGGTGACAGAGCGGCGCACGGAGGCCGGGGCGCAGACGATCGAGCGGGTCCTCGACGCCGCCGAAGAGCGCTTTTCCGACGAGGGGTTTCGAGGCACGTCGCTTCGCGACATCGCTCGGGACGTCGGGATTCGTGCTCCGAGCCTCTACAATCACTTCGCGAACAAAGAGGCGCTCTACGCTGCGGTACTCGAGCGGGCCTTCGGGCCGATGCTCGAGATTCTCGAGCGTTTCCTCGAGCGAGGCGAGGCCGCCTACGAGACCCCGGGGATGGCCGACGACATGCTGCGCGTGCTCACCGAGCGGCCCAATCGCGCTCGGCTCCTGATGCACGAGGCATTGGCCGGCAATCGGCACATGAATGTGCTTTTGGCCGCCTGGATCGAGCGACTCTTCGGCAGCGGACTGCGGGCAATGCGCTCGAGCCCGGATACGCATCCGTGGACGAAGCAGGAGCTACCGCTTCTTCTGTTGGCGATGAACAACGTGATCGCGGGCTACGTGGCGCTGGCGCCCGCCTTCGACGGCACGCTGGTGCGAGATCCGCTTTCGCCCGCGGCCGTACAGAGGCAGGCGCGGTTCGTGAGCAAGCTCTGGAGGTTGGTGTGGGGCGATGCCCAAAACGCTGCGACTCTCGATGAGCGCAGACGAGGTACGACATGAGTGACGGGACCGACCGAATCAACGACGCCGACAATCACTACTACGAGCCGGACGACTGTTTCTCGCGCCACATCGAAGCGCGCTTCAAGCCGCGTACGATGTGGATCGACCGGTCGAAGCCGGGGCCGGGGCGGATGCACATCGGTGACGAGCGGTGCCAGTTCTTCAGCGTAGGCGCGGCGGATAGCGTGGGCGCGCCGGGCATCATGAAGGAGTTCCTCCGCGGGACGACCGACGAGGGTGGGAGTCCGAGCCTAAACCCGATCGATGGTCTCTCGGTGAAAGAGTTCGTCGATCGTGAGGCGCGGCTCGACAAGATGGACGAGCAGAACGTGAACGCGTGTCTGATGCTTCCGACGACCGGCGTAGGCATCGAGCCGCAGTTGCGCGAACCGCAACATCGCGACGCGCTGTACCCTTCGATCCGCGCCTTCAACCGTTGGCTCGAGGAAGACTGGGGATACGGGGCCGACGGCCGCATCTATGGCGCCCCTCTGCTGTCTTTGTTCGATGTCGACGAAGGTGTACGCGAGCTCGATCGGGTCCTCGCGGCGGGTGCCCGCTTTGGTGTCGTCACGGCGGGGCCGGTCGACGGCCGCTCGCCGGGCGATCCGCACTTCGACCCGTTCTGGGCGCGTTGCGAAGAGGCTGGCTTCAACGTGGTCTTCCACATCGGCCGCACGCCATTCAGCGAGATGTACAACACGCCATGGGGGCTGCGTCCCCACCCTCCGTCGCACCGTCATTCCATGATGGAGTACGTGCTGTCGTTCACGGATCGCCCCGTCGCAGATACGATGACGGCGCTGGTCGCCGACAACGTCTTCGGGCGCTTCGGGGGCCTGAAGGTTCTGAGTGTCGAGTACGGCTCGTCGTGGCTAGATCCTCTCGCGACGAAGCTCGATCACCTTGCCCGCTTGTTCAGTAAGGACATGTGGCGCTTTGGCGAGCCGCCGGCGACGCCCAGCGAACTCTTTGCCAAGCACCTTTGGGTGTCGCCCTTCTTCGAGGATGACATCCCCAAGCTCGCGGCCCGTATCGGCGTCGATCACGTGCTGAACGGATCAGACTACCCGCATCCGGAAGGGCTGCTGTGGCCGGTCGAGTTCGAGGATGAGCTCGACGGCATGGCCGCTGCCGACAAAGACAAGATCATGCGCGGTAACTTCGCCGCGCTCGTCGCATAGGGGGCACGCCGGTTCCATGGTTCACTTCGATCCGTTCGCCTACGAGTTTCACGAAGATCCTTACCCCACGTACCGGCGGCTCCGGGAGGAAGCACCCTGCTATCGTAACGAGGAGCTCGAGTTCTGGGCGTTGTCGCGGCACGCCGACGTGTTGGCGGGATTCAAGGACCACGAGCTGTACTCCAACACGGCAGGGGTCGCGCTGGAGCAGACGACGGACGACGTCGAGGGTGCGCTCTTCATTCTCGGAATGGATCCCCCTCGTCAGCAGAAGTTCCGCGGCCTGGTGTCCAAGGCGTTCACGGGGCGCCGCGTCGACCAGCTGGAGTCGCGGATCCGGGAGATTGCTCGGATGCATGCCCGACGAGCGGCCGAGGCCGGCGCGTGCGACTACGTCCAGGACTTCGCGGGGAAGCTCCCGATGGATGTCATCTCCGAGATGCTCGGGGTCCCGGAGTGTGACCGCGACGAGTTGCGCGCCCAAGCCGACCTCGTGATGCACCGCGAGGACGGAAGCCGCGAGATTCCGGATGAATCGGCGGGAGCCTCGATGGAGCTGATCTTGTACTACGTCGACTTCGTCAAGGAGAGGCGGCGCTCGACCGGCGACGGCCTGGTCGATGCGCTTCTCGAAGCGACGGTCGACGGCGAGCGGCTCACCGACGAGCACGTGATCAGCTTTCTCTTTCTGATGACCATCGCCGGCAACGAGACGACGACGAAGCTCCTCGCCAACGCGCTGTACTGGTTGGCGAAGAATCCGGAGCAACGAGGGCTGGTGGAAGCGGACCATGCCCGCATTCCGCAGTGGATCGAGGAGACGCTGCGGTATGACAACTCGAGCCAAATTCTGGGCCGCGTCGCGACTCGGGACATCGAGATGCACGGCGAGACGATTCGTGAGGGGGGCCGGGTGCTTCTCCTGGTGGGGGCAGCGAACCGTGATCCGGCAGTCTTCGATGATCCCGACCGGTTCGACGTGACGCGCGACTGCACGGACTTCGTGTCGTTCGGCAAGGGGGTGCACTTCTGTCTGGGGGCGCGCCTCGCACGGCTCGAGGGTCTCATCGGTCTCGAGACCGCCCTCGAGTTCTTCCCCGACTATGAAATCGACGAGGGCGCGTTGGTCCGTGTGCACAATACGAACGTTCGCGGCTTCGCGCAGATGCCGATTCGGTTCAGGACGTAGGACTCAGGGCTGTGGCTCGGCGGTTGTTGCCCGAGCGTCGAGCTTCGCGCGGATCTCTGCGTAGCGCTCGCGGGTGATGTCGTACCGGGTGAGGAACACGAAGCCGAGCACGTAGACGAACATGAGGCCCGGGCCGGCGACGACGCCGAGCCAGAAGACCTTGTCGGGATCGACCGTTCCGGGTGCGGCCTTGACCGGGAAGTCGATCACCTCGATCGCGATACCACCCATGAGGTTTCCGACGCCGGCCACCGCCTTCAGCATGAACGCGATCGCGGCTCCGATCAGGCCCTCCTGCCGCATGCCGGAGTCGAGCTCGATCTCGTCGATGATGTCTTTGAACATCGAAGAGAACAGGATTCCCAGCGCGATCGCGGGGACGATGGCGATCGCCAGGTGGGCGACGATGACCGGCAGGAGAAGGGGGCTGCCGTTCTCCGGCATGAGGCCCGCGAAGCGGCCCACGATCGTCAGGGGGGCCCACAGGAACAGGAACATCGCCAAGCCGATGGCGGTCTTGCGTTTGTCGGAACGCTGGCTGAGAGGGCGGGCCCCGAGCGTGGCCACGAGCACGGCCAGCCCGAGGAGCAACGCCAGGCGCGCGATGTCGCCATCCTTGAGCTCCCAGAAGTAGGTGCTCATGTAGAGGCCGAATACCTCCTGGAAGTTGGTTGCGACGGAGATGATGATGCCGCCGATCAGGAGCATTTGAAACGAGCGGTTCGAAAAGGCGTTCTTGACCTCGGCCAAAAACGGCTGCAAGCCCATCGGAACCTTGTCGGGCTGACGGAGCGTTGGGATGACCCGGTGGAGCCCGGCGGCCGAGACGAGAATCGCCGTCGTGCACGCGATGCTCGCCACCAGGCCGATCTGGCGGTACGCCTCCGGGCTCATGCGGCCCTCGGGGACCGACGGTATGATCGCAATCCACGCGATCTGGCTCAGTCCCAGCCCGCCGACCCAACCCATGAGGAAGCCGGCGGCGACGATGCTCGTTCGTTCGTCGTAGTTGTACGTGAGCTCCGGGACGAGCGCGCTCCTCGGAATCATGTGCAACGTCAGAGCGACCCGCACGCAGATCGACAGCGACGTCATCCACGCGAAGAGCGCGGCGTGGCCGAGCCCGGCCGGGGGCGCTAGGAGCAGGTAGATCGAGACACCCATCGGCAAGGCCGCCGCATACATGTACGGGTGTCGACGCCCCCACCTGGACCGGGTGTGGTCCGAGAGATAGCCGACCAGGGGATCCGAGACGGCGTCGAAGCACATCGCCACGAACAGCGCCGCGCCAGCCAGCGACCCCGGAAGCCCGAGAACTCCCGTGTAGTAGAAGAGGAGGAAGCTGTTGAAGACCGCGGTCTTCACGCCGTCGGCCACCGCTCCGGTGCCGTACGCGGCCTTGATGCTGAAGGGAACCTTGCCGGTCCGGGCAGCCGAATCAGCCATCAGGTCGTGAGGTAGCCGCCGCCGACCGCGATCCGGCGCGCGAGTCGGAGGCCCCCGGCCTCCGAGAGGGCGTAGGACGCCGCATTCGCAGGGTTCATCGGGAAGGCTCCCGGTCGGGCTTCAGGCTGTCGCACGGGCTGGACCTACGCCAGAGCGCCGCGTGCGGTCAACCAAACGCTTCGTGAATGGATCCTCGCTGCGTGCGAACGGCTGGTTCAGGACGGTGCGGTGCGACCGAAGTGGCGCTGCACGAGCGCGCTCTGGAGGGAGCGCCCGACGCGGCCGTCCTGATCGTAGAGGATCGCCTCGGCCGTTCCGACTCCGTTGGTCTCGGTGATGAGCGAAGGGCGAAGCGCCAGGCTGGTGCCGACGAACGGGCGCTCCCAGTACGCCGTCGTATCGGTGTTGATCATCAGGGCACCGACCGGCGGGGTGGCCTCGCCCGGGTCCGCATTCGCCCTTCGCCGCGCCGCCATCCGCATCTGAGTGCCGAGTGTCATGTCGGTGAGTGCGCAAGCCCGTTGAAGGGGCGAGATTGCTTCGCCGGCGACGAGATCGAGAGCCGTCGTCATCCAGACGAAGGGGCCGGCCGCGTCGGTTCCCGCACGGATCTCCACTCGCTCGTGGAAGCCTGGTGGGAGGTCCACCGGCATCTGGCCCTCTGCGGGCCGAGAAGGGGACGTTGCCTGTTCGGGGGGAGGAGGGGGGGATTCCGGCGTCTGCCACGAGCGGTGGTCGTGTGGGTTCGCTCGCAACAACGACCCGGTCGCGCGACACACGGGCGTGTCGTCGTCGACGGGGTGCAACCAGGTTTCGACCGCGGCGATCCGTTTTCCCTGGCGGACGATCCTCGTATCGGCGACGAGCGGCTCCATCGGCACGGCTTTGAAGAGATCGATCGTGATCCGCCCGATCTGCATCCCGATCTCGTTCGCGACCTGCTCGATCTCTCGGGCGAAGAGCCCATTTACGGGGGCTCCGTGCTGCATCGAGGTCGACCACGGACTCCCGGCCCACTTGGTGGGCCGATACAGACCTCCTTCGCGCTCGTAGATCGACTCGGACATGCTCCTCCCCGCGACAGCTGGGTAGCAACCGGGTCCTTGGGGGATCAAGGCTCTAGACGGAGAGTTCTAGAATAGTTATTCTACGAGAGGATGGCCGAAGCCGCACGTCTCGCAGCGCCCCGTGGTCGCGCCGCCTCCCGCGAGCGGACGCGTAGGCGGCTCTTGGACTACGGCCGTCGGGCGTTCGCTCGCCGCGGGCACGCGGCAACCAACCTGAAGGACGACATCTTGGCTCCGGCAGGCGTCTCGGTCGGCTCCTTCTATCACCAGTTCAAGGACAAGACGGATCTCTTCCTCGAGATCCTCCGGCAGCACGGTGTCGCATTCCGTCAGATGGTTCACGACGCCAACCGGCCGCGGGACGGTGTGACGGCGGAGGAAGTGGCTGGACATTCCTTCGAGACGGTCTTTCTTCTCGCGGAGAAGAACGCCGATCTGTTCCGGATCATGTTGCGCGAGCGCGAGAGTGAGGACGCGCGCGTGCGTCGATTCCTTCGCGAAGGGCGGCGGGGTTGGACCGAAGGGCTCGTTGCCGACTACCGTACGATACTGGCCGGGCGCGACGTCTCTGACGCCGATCTCGAGATGGCCGCTGAACTCGTGCAGTCGATGACGTTCGGCACGATCGTGCACTTCCTCAGCCTCGGTCGCGAAGAGCGGACGCGCGAGAAGTCGCGATTGATCGAAGGCCTCGTCCGGTTCACGCTGGGGGGCCTCGCCGCCCTATTCGAAAGAAAGGACTGACCCATGCAGTTCGGAATCTTCTATGAGCATCAGATCCCGCGGCCCTGGAACCCTGGCGATGAGCACCGGCTCTTCCAGGAAGCGCTCGATCAGGTCGAGCTCGCTGACCGGCTGGGCATCGACTACGCGTGGGAGGTCGAGCATCACTTCCTCGAAGAGTACTCGCACTCGTCGGCACCCGAGGTGTTCCTCGCGGCGTGTAGCCAGCGGACGAAGAACATCCGACTTGGCCACGGTATCACACTAATGCCATCGCAGTACAACCACCCGGCGCGAGTGGCGGAGCGAATCGCCACACTGGACCTGGTGAGCAGTGGGCGCGTCGACTGGGGCACCGGCGAATCGAGCTCGCGCAGCGAACTCGAGGGTTTTGGGGTCGACCCGATGAAGAAGCGCGAGATGTGGCTGGAGGCGGTCGGTGAGACGGCTCGAATGATGACGAGCACTCCGTACCCGGGCTTCGACGGCGAGTTCTTCAAGATGCCGCATCGCAACGTCGTTCCGAAGCCGATGCAGACGCCGCATCCTCCGTTGTGGGTCGCATGCTCCAATCGCGAGACGATTCGTCTCGCGGCGAAGCTCGGCATCGGAGCGCTCACCTTTGCATTCGTAGAGCCCGAGGAGGCGAAGTACTGGATCGAGGAGTACTACGAGACATTCGAGAAGGAGTGTGAGCCGATCGGTCAGGCCGTGAATCCGAACATCGCGATGGTGGCCGGCTTCATGCTGCACGAGGATTCCGAGACGGCTCTGCAACGTGGTCTCGAAGGATTCAAGTTCTTCGGATACGCGCTTGCCCATTTCTACGTGACGGGCACGCACGTCCCTGGTCGATTCAATGTCTGGGAGGACTTCAAGAAGAACGGCGAGTTCGCCTGGCAGCCGAGTAGCTGTGTCGGTGATGTGAACCAGGTGCGCGATCACCTCGAGAAGTTCGAGGAGCTCGGCGTGGATCAGACGATCTTCATCCAGCAGGGGGGGCGCAACAAACACGAGCACATTTGCGAGTCGCTCGAGCTGTTTGCCGATGAGATTCAGCCGGCGTTCAAGGTCCGCCACGCGAAACGGGTCGCAGACAAAGCGCAGCGGCTCGCTCCGGCGATAGAGCGCGCGATGAGCAAGGTGGTCCCGGCAAAGGAGATGAAGGACGTCCCCCCGGTCGAGTCGTATCCGGTCCTGATGCAGAAGATGAATCAGAAGACGGACGAGACCACGATCGGCAACCGTCTGGCTGCCTCTACGGCGGGATCGCGAAAGTAGGGGCGGCTGGCGCCGGCTGTCGAAGTTCCACGGCGGTGCGCGAACGGTCGCTCGCGAGGCTCAACCGGACTCGCCCGTACCGGCCAGCCGGCGTAGACTCCTCTTCATCATGGGTGAGCTTTCTCCGAGGATGATGCTCGTTGCCTTTTCCGGCGCGATCGTCGCGGCGGTCCGTACGGATTCGGCGAGTGGCCTCACCGCAGAGCGCGCCGCGGCTGCGCCTTCCCTCGGGGAGCGCGCGCGGGCGGCCCCCGAGTCGGCCGGGCTGCTCTAGCGACGAGAGAAGATTACGGAGAAGAGCTATGGGAATCGACCGAAGCAGCACTTCGTGGCGCAATGGGTTCTGGATTGTCGGGTTGGTCGCGATCGTGGGTTGCGGCGACGGCAGTTCGGGCTCCACGTCGGATGCCGAACCGTCTCCGCCTGCGCCGACCGACCCGGTGAACCCGGTGGATCCAACCGACCCGGGCGAGCCGTCGGAGCCGGGCGATCCCTGCGACGACGCGCCCGCGTTCTCGAGCACGTTCGAAGGAATCCAAGAGGTCATCTTCGAGCGTCACGGTTGTACGCAGCAGGCATGCCACGGAAGCGCCGCTTCGGGGGGGCTCGATCTGAGCCCCGACGTCGCGTACGCGAACATCTTCCAGGTTCCGGCCATCGGCAGCCCGTCCAATCGGATCGAGCCGGGGGACGAGGACCGCAGCTACCTCTGGGTCAAGCTGGCCGCTGCCGTGCGGCCCGACGACTACGCAATTTCGGGTGGCGCCATGCCGAGCGGCATGCCGGCCATCAGCGAGGCGGAGCTCGACATGATTCGTCGGTGGATCTACGCCGGCGCACCGGATGACGGTGTGGTCGAGGACACACGCGAGTTCCTCGGTGGCTGCTTGCCCGAAGCGGCACCGATCGAGATCGCTCCGCTGGCGGCGCCGGCAGCGGGCGAGGGCTTCCAGCTCTCGATGCCGGAGTGGGACATCGTCGCCTCCAGTGAGTTCGAGGGGTGCTTCGCGACCTACTACGACATCTCAGGCCAGGCCCCCGACGAGATCCTCGACGCGACGGGAGAGCAGTTCCGCTTCCGCGGTTTCGAGGTCCGCCAGGATCCGCAGAGTCACCACCTCTTCATGTACTACCCCCAGGGCAACATTCGTCCCGAGGGGGTCGACGTGACGGACCCGGCCTTTGGCACATGGTCTTGCTACGGCGGAGACACGCAGGGCGCGCCGTGCGACCCGCTCGATGCGTCCTCGTGCGGATCAGGCCAGTGTGCGAGCGAGCTCGTACAGA
Source organism: Deltaproteobacteria bacterium (assembly GCA_029262355.1). Taxonomy (GTDB): domain Bacteria; phylum Desulfobacterota; class Binatia; order UBA12015; family UBA12015; genus VGTG01. The sequence goes on along the minus strand of JAJCZO010000287.1, from coordinate 1,002 downwards.
GCTTCGGCTGCATCGGCTACGGGCCGGCCGAGGCCGGCCCGACCGTGCTCATCGGCGGGGCCGGGCAGGCCGTGGGCCAGTCGCTCTTCGCTGATGGTGTGTACGCGGAGTTGCCCGTGCGCGGCGTCATCTACTGGAACAGTCACGCATTCAACCTGACGACGGCCGACGCGGTCATGCACGCGAAGGTCAACTACTACTACACGCAAGATCCGCAATATTTCGTCGTTCCGATCACAGACTTCTCGGCGATCTTCCGCCCGAACACACCGCCGTTCAGCGAAGAGACGTACTGCAACGATCACGTCTTGCCGCAAGGAGCCCGGGTCTTCGAGCTGCAGACCCACACGCACAAGCGCGGGAAGCGCACCACCGTCACAGGGCCGGATGGCACCCAGCTCTACGAGAACTTCCTGTTCAACGACCCCCTCGTGAAGCGATTCGACCCGCCGTTGGAGTTCGACTCGCCCGAGGCTGCGGACCGGACGCTCACGTACTGCGGCACCTACAACAACGGACGGAACACCGATGGCACGCCGAATGCCGACGAGGTGACGCGCCTCACGCGGCTTCGCGAGACGGCGGGCGACCAGTTCGGCGGGACCTGCTCACCGGTGGCCTGTGCCGAGGGGGAGGTCGGCGAGCCCTGCGCGGGCGAGGGCGACGATGCGACGTGCGACAGTGCTCCGGGCTCCGCCGACGGCCTGTGCGATGCTTGCCCGATCACGGGCGGTGAGAGCACTGAGAACGAGATGTTCAACCTCTTCGGCTATTACTACGTCGATGACGAAGCCCTGGGCGGGGAAGTCGCTCGCTGACGGTGCGCGTCAGGTGCGGGCACGGGCCTCGACCGCGACGGGCTAGCCAGCTTGGTCCGGGTCCGCTGGTTCACGATCGCCCAGCAGCAGAAGCGCCGCGATCGCGAGCACGCCCGTGATGAAGCCGGCGACCAGCCAGCGGAAGGGGGGGCGGTCGCGTTGCGCGGCGAAGATCCGGGCGATG
>JAJCZO010000286.1 GCA_029262355.1 Deltaproteobacteria bacterium | reverse complement strand
CCTCGAGGTTCCAACCCTACTCGTCTGGGGCGAAGAGGATACGGCGCTGGGCAAAGAGCTCACCTACGGAACGGACGCGTTCGTCCGCGATCTCACCGTTCGCTACCTGCCGAACGTTTCGCATTGGGTTCAGCAAGAAGCGCCGGAGACGGTGAACGCCATGCTGGAAGCGTGGCTTACCGGCGCGGACGTCCCCGAAGCCCCCATCTGATCCAAGCCACCTGACGACCACGGCGCTCATGCCGACACAGCTTCGTCGGCGGAACCCAGGCCAAGCGCGACGCGCACACGCGCGAGCAGCTGCCCACGTCGAACCGGCTTGTGGAGCTGCCCAACGACGCCGGCCTGCGCGTCAGCGGCCTCCGGCTCGATCGGCGCAACGAACGGGACCAACGACAGGACGCATAGCGCACCAAAGCCGTCCTCTGCACGAAGGCGGCGCGCGATCTCCCGCCCGCCGCCTTGCACCAGGCCCTGGTCGACGATTGCGAGACGAACCGGGCGCCCGTCGCGCGCCGACGTTCGGAGGCACTCGGCGGCCACGTCGAGCTCCGACGCCGTATCGACGTCCATGCCCGCGCCCACCAAGACCTCTGCCAGATGTTCGCGGGTCGGCTCGTGGGCGTCGACACAAAGAACGCGGACTCCTCGGGCCCACTCCCGTGTGCGATCGAGGGCCGCAACGGGCCCCGCCGCCGACAACGTCATCGTAAACCAGAACGTGCTCCCGCGACCGACCTCGCTCTCGACGCCAACCTCGCCATCGAGAAGCTCGGTCAGGCGCTTCACGATCGCGAGGCCCAACCCCGTGCCACCGTAGCGACGGGTGCTCGACGGATCGCCTTGAGAGAACGAGTCGAAAAGACGGCCGCGCACGGGCGGATGGATTCCGATACCCGTGTCACGCACCTCGCATCGCAGGATCACGCGTTCGTGCTCCTGGCCAACGAGCGCGACGCGCGCTACGACCTCGCCCTCCTCGGTGAACTTGACCGCGTTCGAAAGGAGGTTGAGCAGAATCTGGCGTACACGGTCTGGATCACCGATCAGGTCGTCGGGCACGTCCGAAGCAATCACGCAGGCGAGGTCGAGACCGCGTCCGTGCGCCTGCTCGGCGAGAAGATCCACTGCCTCCTCAACGGTACGGCGCAACTGGAAGGGGCGCGCTTCGAGTTGCAGCTTGCCGGCTTCGATCTTCGAGAAATCGAGAATGTCGTTCAGGATCGTCAGCAGACTCTCCCCGGCCACCCGCACGCGCTCCGCGTACTCACGCTGCTCTTCGGCCAGGTCTGTATCGAGCAGGATGTCCGTCATGCCAATGATGCCGTTCATGGGCGTGCGGATCTCATGGCTCATGGTGGCGAGGAACTCGCTCTTCGCACGATCGGCCGCCAAGGCCTGATCACGTGCTTCGGAGAGCGAACGCGCCGCCTCGATGCGCTCCGTCACGTCTCGTAGGACGACGAGATCGCCCCCCAGCCGATGACGCCGCCCCCGAAGCGGCGAGAGCCGCACTTCGTACCAACGCGCGGCATCGCCGACACCGACCTTGAGTTCGGTTTCGGAGCCTTCGCCCAGCTCCCCCGCACGGTCCGCGATCGAGCGGGCTGCCGGAAGGACCGCTTCGAGCCGATGCCCAATCACGTCATTCGGGTCGACGTCGAGGATCTCCAGAGCGGCAGGGTTCAGATCGACGATGCGGCCACTGGAGTCGAGGACCAGAACGCCGTCGCGCATCTCCTCGACCACGGTCTCGCGAGCGACCGGAACGAGATCCAGAAGCTGAAACCGGTAGAGCGCCCACGACACGACGAAGGCGGTCCCGGCAAAGCCGAGCGCCGTCACGTCGACGTTGGTCCACCCCGTCATGTAGAAGACGCTGGTGACCGCCGGGATGGCGGCGGCAGCGAGCAGGATCGCATTCTGCCTGCGCTGCACGTGGTGGCCGTAAACGAGCGCGCGCAGGACGGCGAGCATCGCGACCCCGTACAACAGATAGACGTAGCCAATCGCAACCCAGTACCAAGCGCCGGCGAGCACCCGCATCCGCGGGACGCCATCGACCATGTCGAAGATGACCGCGCGCCAATGGAGCTGATGGAAGTCGTTCGTCCAGACCGCGAGCAGCGTCGACACCGGAATCACGCACAGGAGCGCGACCGTACGACGATTGACCCATCGATCACGCCCGGTGAATTCGGAGACGAAGATCAGCCACGCGACTGGCGCGCCGACGACTCCAACGTAGTGCATGCGACTCCAGAAAATCTTGGTCTCCGGGTCCGCCGACGCGAGCTGCAGGCCGTAGGAACCACACCAGATCGCGGTAGCGACGAGCTGCAGGACGAACGCGGACGCACTGCGCGCGGGACGACGCGCCCATACTCGAACGGCGAGAAAGCTCAGCCACGCCGCCGTGAGGAGCAGCACCCAAGTATAGAGTTGATACGACACGTCCGAATCCCCGCAGCGCGCACCGAGATAGCCCGAAGTACGCGGTCAGCGCCACCATTGTAGAGAGCTTCCCAGCTGATGCAGCAACCTGTGGCGCAAACGCCCGGATGCCGTCTCCCCTCGTTTTTCGCTATCTCTGGTGCATGAAAAGGTTCCTTTTGGCCCTTCTCGGGCTCGTCGGCGCGGTAATCTTCGCGGCCGGGATCGGCCTTCTGTGGGCCCACGTCTCGATTCGCGGCGAGCGCCCCGCGCTTCCGGACGTGGCGCGGGTGGCGCAGGCTCTCGCAGCGGACTCCGACCGCCCCAC
>JAJCZO010000285.1 GCA_029262355.1 Deltaproteobacteria bacterium | reverse complement strand
GTGGAGTCCAGTATTCGCAACACGATTCGCGATATTTTCGGGGAGGAGTCCCCCGAGTTCGACGAGTACGGGCATCTTCGGATCTGGCGCGGCTCTACAATCATGAACGAAGACCGACGAAGGCGTCAGGTCAAGTTCGCTGAGGGGGTCCCGCAAACCGTCACGATCCTGAAGGGGCTGATCTCCCGGCTGGAGGAGAAGCGCGAGGACATCAAGTTGCCACGGCCTGCGACGCCACCAGGTCGAAACGTGCTGCCAGACATGCAGAAGGTATTCGTCGTACACGGCCGGGACAAAGAGGCCATGAACGAAGTGGCGCGGCTGCTGACCACCCTGGATCTCGAACCCATCGTTCTCGGCGAGCGTCCGAATCGGGGCCGCACCATCATCGAGAAGTTCGAGGATGAGAGCGACGACATTGGCTTCGCTGTAGTTCTCCTTACGCCAGATGACCTCGGCCGTCTCGCCGACGAGGCGGACGATCAGCTTCGTCCGCGAGCCAGGCAAAACGTCCTCTTCGAGCTGGGTTACACCATCGGCAAACTCGGCAGGTCGCATGTTTGCGCGCTCCACAGAGGGAGCGTCGAGATCCTCAGCGACTACAAGGGCGTGGTCTACTTGCCCATGGACGACTCGGGAGCTTGGCGCACTGCCTTGGCCAAAGAAATCAAGGAGGCGGGCCTCACGGTGGACCTCAACAAGCTCTGAACCCCGCAAGTCGCTTCTTCGTGATGCGAAGCGCCCAGGCGGTGCCCTCCTCATCGCGCCACCATGTCGAGGTCGACGGCATCGGCGACGCTGTCGGTGAGCCAGGGTGGACCAAGCAGCGCCGTCACCCTCGCACCTACATCACCGCTCGATCCGACGAGCTGGGATCAACGGATGCCCGCCGTTCGCCTTCGTGGAGGCGCGCTGGTAGCGAAGGACCGATGTCGAGCGCCTACCACGTCTCCCCATACGCCGCGTGCCTCACACTTCTCAATGCCCCGTGGCTCTCCGAGGGCCTCGCGCTCACTCTTGCGGCTCTTGCTAACCCCATCGGTGAATCGTGCCGCAGAGCGAATGAGGCAAGCACGTCCTCCGACCCCGATTACGTGGAAGCCATGACGGACATGCACTGCGAGATAATCGAGGAGGTGTTGGGAGCCGCCTTCGTGTGCTGCCAGACGCTCATCAACCGTCATTGCGCCTCCGTCGAGCGCATCCACTCGATCCCGCAGCCCGGGATCACGCTCACCACCACCTCGGCGAAACGAAAGGACGTTCTGGCATACGGAACACCTTGGAGATCATCTCCCTACACCGCCGTTCAGATCCTCAACGGCATCGCCAACTACTGGAAGCACCATGCTGAATGGCCTGCCGACTGGAAGAGCACCGATCGCGCCCAGAAGGCAACAATAGACATCGTCAGGTCGGCAGGACTGAAACCATCCAGTTCAGGCAACCTTCGGAGGGGCGCCGCGTTTCTGGACAACCCTGATTACCACGACGTCCAACGGTTTCACGTGTTCGTCCATGAGTGGAGTCGTCAACTCCACGACTCCTACGAAACCGAGCTGAAGACGCGCGGACTGCTCTGACCGATCACGAGACCAAGCCGACCTTGCTCTCTAAGCTACCGCCTACCGCGCACGCGCGACAGCTCGTCAACGTCGATCGTCGCGGCGACGTCCTCGGGAGCCACGGTGGGATCAACGAGTCGCGCTCAGGCTGCCTACCTACCCGCCACTGGCCGCCCGCGCCTCGACATGCTCCGCGTGGGCTTGAAGGGTCAGAGGAGTATCACGGTCGCGCCATCTCCCAGTCTCAGGATTGTGGCTTCAACTTGGCCAGCACTCGCACGCGCTCCTCGGCCCTTTGAACTTCCTCAGCCATCTGCTGCCGCTCGAACTGCTCCTTCTCCCGCACCCGGCGTGCGGTTTCGATCGCGTAGCGCCTGTTGGCGGAGGCCAGGTATTGCACGAACAGCTCGAAGTGATCCGTCGCGGTCTGTTCGCGAGCGGGAAAGCGCACCGTTGTCGCGCCGAGGATACACGCTTTGGGAGACATGCCACTCGACAACGAACTGAAGCCGCCGTCGGGGCTGTAGAAACACTCCTTCCAACGCTCTCCTCTCAAGCCGAGCTTGTTCAAGTCGTAGTTGAGGGTGACCCAGATCTCACCGTCTCGGTAGTCATGGCCCTCCATTGCGACTGGCCGCTCGACCAAGAGATCGGACACCTCCGCTGCCGGGACCACCTCTCTCTTCGCGTCGTCCAGCTCCTGCCGAGCAACGAACTCGTTCTTGTGTCCGATCAACACGCGCTTCACGTGCTCGATCGTTTGAAGCCGTGCGGCCGGGGCCTGACGAATCATCTCCCGGACCAGAGAATCGAGATAGGCCAGCTCCGGGTAGACAACGTCGATCGTCTTGTAGTCTGTGCCAAGGGGCACCTCTCCAGTGAACATCTCGTTCAGCATCAGACCGAGGGCGTACACATCCGCCGGGGCTCCGACGTCGCCCCCCTTCGTCCTCTGCTCCGGTGCAGCGTACTGAAAGTTGGCAAGCCGTTGCCCGTCCTTCGTCTCCACCAGTGTGAGGAGCGCTTCCTCACTGAAGCGAGCGACGCCGAAATCCGCGACGACGAGGGAGTCCCCAGCTTCGTCAAAGAGCACGTTCTCGGGCTTGAGATCCCGATGGACGACGCCCTTAAGGTGCGCCGCCTCGACGCCGTGCAAGAGCTGGGAGAAGAGCCCGAGTCCGACGTCCGGGGCAAGCGACTCAGCCATCAAGGTTCTCAGCGTGCTCTCGAACAACGGCATCACGTAGAACAGCAGTTTGTCATCGCCAACGCGGACGAAGCCGGTATCGAGGACGCGCACGATATTCTGATGGTTGGACCTCTCGCAGAAGGAGATCTCGTTCCTGAATCGCCTCTGCTTGTCGGCCGTCCCGGCGACCAGCACCTTGATCGCGACTCGCTCACCCGTGTCCGACGTGGCCTCGTACACCCGTCCGGCACCGCCCTCGCCACGAACACAAACGACTTCGTACTCGGACGACGGGGTCTCCAGACGAGACGGGAGCTTGGCCATGCCCAAGCTCTCGCGCACGGCCCGAGGACGTGCAACCCGCGCGCTTCGCGCGTCGCGCCCGCTCGATGGGTGACCGGTCTCAGCCTCCATGCCAGCCAGCTCAAAGCGCACCACCGCGTCATCGATCGCCAGGTCGTCGAGGTCATCGGCCTTCTACGCCGTCGACGGGTAGCGAGCGGGGCGTCGTCGGCTACCCGTTGGTATTATCGGCAGCCGCTGCCGATAATCTCCGTCGCCCGAGGCCGCTGTGAAGGTAGCGCAACCCTCAGCCCCTACCCGCAACGATCACCCGTAGCCGCCGGGCGCGGTCGACCAGCTCCTTGACCGGGGGTCGCGGGTTCAGCTCCTTGAGCGCGGCCACGGCCGCCCACAGCTCCTGTGCGCCGTGATCGATGTAGAGACGTCCGAGTTCGGCCAGCAGGCTCAGCTTGGGGCGCCGCACCTCCCGTGGGTCACCATCGACCATCTCGTTTCCGTGCAGCCACAGGAGCGAGCGGTCGTAGTGGAGTAGGAGCTGCCCGAGTGCCACGAGCCCGTACCGCTCCTCATCGCGCCCACGACGACTCCGGCTCGTCAATCCAGGGTCGAGAGAATCCCGCCCTGGGATGCACTTCGGCGGTCGCCCCCGCCTGGCCTCAGTCGGCCCTCCCTCGATAGCCTGGTCGTCGAGATCTCCGCACGCGCCACACGGGCCTGGTGAAGCTCTACTCACCACCGATCTCCCGCTCGGAAAAGCCCTTCACCACGGCCGCGCACTCAGTCCTCGCCGCCGTCGCAGGCCACACCAACTCGCGCCGGACGCAGTTCTCATACCGGACTGAACTCCTCTCTTGGCCGTCGATCTGCCCCTCGGCCTGGGAAACTCCCTGGCCGAAGGGCACCCAGTCGTCGGCGTCGCGCACGGTGTCGACACTGCGATGATCGACGCATTCGAGGAATACGTCACCCTACCCTTCCTCCGCCGACCCCACCTCGACCTGCTCCAACCACTCGACCCGCGCGCTCGTCCCTTCGGCGACGAGTCGGTACGTGACCGGCGCAGGGGCAGCACCCACATTGCATTTCACTGACGACAAGAGCTTCTCTCCGGGACGGCTTGGGTGCTCGGAAGCAACCAGAACCGATCGGGCACCGCCGGTGATCCCGATCGAGCCACTGCCTCGGTACTTCGCGTTCGGCGTGGAAGTCTTCGTCAGGTGCCGGACCAGCAGGATCGCTGCACGAGATCGGTCCGCTATCTCTGCCAGCGTGCTCAACACCTCTCGCACCGACTGGTCGACCCGCGCATTGGTTTCGTTACCGAGCAGCGCCATCAACGGGTCCAGGATCACGAGACCCGCGTCCACCGATCGAACGGCGGCCTCCAGTCGGTCGAGGCGCTGGAGCACTCCTACACACTCAGCGGTCGAGAGTGCACGAATCCGATCCAGGTCGGCGCCAGCGGCCTGTGCCCTCGGGACGAGCGTATCGACGAGCGAGTCCTCGGCGTTGGCCAAGACCACGCCACGTGGCTCTCGTGGCGTAGTCTCGAACGGCATGGGCCGCCCCGTGGTAACGTACGCCGCCAGGGCGAGCGTCAGGAGGCTCTTGCCCAAATCGGGGTCGCCCTCGATCACGGTGACCGCTCCGATCGGCACACGTCCCTCCCAAAGCCACTTCTGCTGCCCGCCGGTCACCGTGCTCAGGATCGCGCCTGGGACCGGCGTGATCGCTTGTCCGAGCTGCTCCGGTGAACTCCCTCGGTCCTGCACGACACGCGCGGCGGCATCCGTGTCTGGACGCGGGCGGGTCAGTCGCTCGACCGTGCCACCGTCGAAACGGATGTCTGCATGAATGGAAAGGCCACCCAGCACGGATTTGATCACATCCAGGGGACCTGGCGCGCTCGGCTTGGACCGCTCGATACGGATCTGCCGCCCCTTCTTCGGCGTTGCCGCCGCTGAGTCCGTCGTCGTCATCTTGTCCTCATCCCCCTTCGATAGTCGCGCCGCACCTAACTCGTGTGGGTGGTACCAGGATGTCGACGAAGCCCTCGTCCTCACCCGGACACTGGAGCCGCCAGCGCTGCCGATCCGTGAACAAGGTCCCGACCGAACCCTGCATCGCCGTCATCACGATGGTCTTCACCGGTCGGCCGATGACGGTTGACGGCCGAAGCCTTCCATCACCAGCGTACCCAGCTCGTGCATCTCGACATCGAGGTCTGCCACGCGGGAGCCCATCGGGAGTCGGCGACGCGGGCCGCCGAGTCCGCAGCCCACCGGAAGGTGCTCTGAGCCCACGGGCTGCGGGCTCAAGATCCAGTTGGAAAATCGTGGCTCTACGAGCCTGAGTCCACCGAGTCCACGACTTGATCGGAGCACATCCTACTGGAGAGCTTGAGTGTTCCCCATCGTTCGAGCAGACCCGTAAACTATATACTATTCTCATTTTCAGTGGACTCAGTGGACTCATAGGAAGAAAACCGAGCGGCCTAGCACGTTTCTCTGAGACCACGGCCGAGCCCACCCGTCTCGAAGCCGTGGCCTCAGTGGACTCCCGGCAACGCTTCCGGGTCGTCACTCCAGCCCCCCGATGGCGTCCGGCTTCGCCCAGGCCCGCAGGCCGTCAAGATCGAACAGGTAGTGCCGCCGCTGGTTCCAGCCCCAGGATCGAGGCGTACGGCACTTCAGCCGCTGGGTCTCGCCCTCTTTGGGGGGCAGGAGCAGGGCACCCTTCTCGGCAGCAGCCCGCGCGAAATTGTCGCACCCTCGGCTCCCGCCTGGCCCATACCCCCGGAGTGCCTCCTTCAGGGTTGAGTCTGCGAGGAACACCTCGCCGCGCTTGTCCATCTCGTACCAACCATCACGAGTGCCGTGAGCCCTCCCAAGATCCGCCGCACTGGTCCCCCCCTCGGAGTCGAACATCGGAACTATAGTCTGGCCCTGCCGGTTCTCGATCAGTTCAAGCAGGCGCGCGGCTGCCTGCCGGACGTCGTCCACTCTCTCGTTCGCGTCGCCGAGCCATGCCGTCCATGCCTTTCGGACCACGGGCTCAACCGGGAAGTCCTCGGGCAGGACCGACCACTCGACGGCCAGCAGCCCGGCCAACTCCGTGACTGCGAAACACCTGGCCACGCGCTCATGCGGCGCGCCGAGCTTCCCTGCCCGCTCCTCGCCGACACGAAGCAGTTCCTCCTCGATCGAGTCGAGTCGCTTCACGAGGTCCTCGTCGTCGACCGACAGAAGCCCACGGATGAACTCTGGCCCGGCTGTGCCGTACTGAGACCGCCGGGCACGCTCTGCATCCCGCACCTGCCCTTGGCCGAGGCGTACAGCGAGACCCGCCTTCGGCAGCTCCAGCTCGATGAAACGCACTGCCTGCCCACCCGCGAGCCGTCCACGTTGGTCCTCGACGAGCTTGGCCTCCATGCCCTGCTCGCCGGTCGACACGACCACAGTGCGCCAGTGCTTCAGCGGACGCATACTCGCGTCGGCCTTCATGCGCGACCGACCACGCCCATCTGCGAGCATGTAGGCCAACGTACTGAGCGCCCCCGGTCTCACCAGTCCCATTTCGTCGAGGCAAAGGACCAGATCGCAGTGCGCCTCCGCTTGGCCTTCCAGGCCACGATCCGTGGCAGCCCAACTACGGGGGTACGAGTCGGGGGAGCCGAAGATCGACGCGGCAAATGCCAATCCATGCGTCTTGCCAATCGACGTAGGCCCCAGGCCATGGACGCAGAACCCTCGGGCGCCAATCAGCTTGAGAAGCGGTGCAGCGAGACCAAGAAGCGTACAAAGGCTCCACCACGGGACGGCCATCGCCCTCGTCGCCACCTCCGCCCTCCACTCTTCGAGCGTTCCGGATCGGCCGAGCTTCACCCCGTCCGTTGTGACCCCGGATGAGAAGATCGCCTCGGCTACCTCGACCCTGTCCTCCTGGATGACCTCGTCCTGCCCGTAGACGAAAAAACGCCGACCCTGGGACTGCTGCCAGCCGACCTAATCATACACAGCAATGCGCCGAGCAGGTGCCGCCGTAGTCAAGTAGAGATCGAGGTCGGCGAGCT
>JAJCZO010000284.1 GCA_029262355.1 Deltaproteobacteria bacterium | reverse complement strand
GCTGGCCGTCGTCGCAGTCGACGTCGTACATGCCCTCGTTGATACAACGGATGTGCTCGCACAGGCCGAAGCTGCTGTTCTATTCCGGGCCGCCCAGGCCGTACGGGATGCGAGACGCTCGCGTGACCGTTTCTGGATCGGGGCTCCCGTCTTCGTCGAGGCCGTTGTTGTACACGGAGCAGAAGCGGATGGTGCGCTCGGCCGGGTCTTCGGAGTCGAGCGGGATGGGCGTGTCGAAGTAGAGCTGGAGCGGATCGTTGTACACGAACGACTCGTAGATGATCTCGCCGTTCGGAAGCTCGTACGTGAAGTGCTTGCCGCGCTTGTGCGTGTGCGAATTGAGTCCGGTGATGCGTGAGCCCTGCGGCAGGGTCGCGTTGGCGCACATCTGGCGCTCGGTGTAGGGCGGGGCGCCCTGACCGATCAGCCGCGGGATCCCAAAGCTGTTTTGGAAGCCGCCGTAGTTTCGTGCGCGGAACTGCTGGTCGGTCGCGAACCGGTAGTTCACTCGGGCGTGCATCCGGGTGTCGCTGGCAGTCAGGTTGAATGCGTGCGAGTTCCAGAAGACCAGGCCACGGATCGGCGCGCTCGAGAACACGCCCTGGTGGTTCTCGACGCGGAACTGCGGTTGCTGCGTGCCGCTGAACGTCTGCGTGCGCACGGTAGGCGCCGCCGAGTATCCGCCGCAAGCCGTGGTGCCTTCGACGGGGCTCGCACAGAACCCGTCGCCGCACGAGGCCGCGTCGAGCGGGTCGCACGTTTCGCCGGCCGACGAGCCATCGACGCAAGCCCAGCCCGATACGTTGGACGGGTCGATGTACTCACCCTGCAATGCTGCCGAGGGCGCCTGTACGAGAAGATGATGGCTGCTCGGGTCCTGACGGATCTCGTACGAGTCGTAGTAGAAGAACGCGCCGTCTTCGGACTTGAACTCGTCGGGAACCTGGTCGCGCAAGTCGTAGTAGCTGGCGAAGCACACCTCGGCCTCGGACGCGGCAGGCAACGGCCACGGCGGCATGACGAGTTGTACGCCTTCGCCCGCCGGAGGCGCATCGAGAGGCGCAATGATGATCGGCTCCGGGTCGGGTAGGCAGCCGTCGACCAGGTCCGCGGTGTCGAGCACCGTGCCGGTCTCGGGCGCGCCGCCCTGAATCCAACGGCGCAGGAGTTCGAGTTCGTTTTCGGCCAGCGGTTCGGCGGCAAGCGGCATCGGCGAGCCGGCAATCTCTACCGAGTCGTCGGTCGCGGCGAGCACCTTCAGCCACAAGAAGCTGCGCTCTTTCGTGCCCGGATGAATGCGCGCCAGATTGGAGTTGGCCGAAGGCGCCTCGAACAGGTTCGCGTAGGACACGTCGGCGGTGAGGTCGAGTCCGCCTGACGCGGCGCTGCCGTGGCAGGCCTCGGCCGTGCAGCCTCGGCGCTCGAAGATGACGGACTGGATCGCGCCGTACGTCGAGTCGAAGTTCTCGTCGCACCTGGGGTCGGTCGGATCGGGGTCGGGATCGGTCGGATCGGGATCCGTGGGCTCCGGATCGGGGTCCGTCGTCGGCGGGGTCTCGGGTATCTCGCTGGTCGACGAGCCGCCGTCGCCGGAGCTGCCACAGCCCGAGGCGAGGACGAGGCCTGCAACGAGACCGAGGGTGAGGCTGGCGCGGAGAAGGTCGATCGCGATCTGTCCGAGATTCTTCGGCATATCCCGGAGCATGGCGGTTCTCGTCGCGCGAAGAAAGGTCGAAAGCAAGCGTCTCGGCGTCCGGACCGAACCCCGGGCCGACCGGTCGCTCAGGCGCGCAACGGGACGGCGTTCGTTACGTTCGCACGTCCCCCGGGTGGTCGACGTCGGGCGAGCGTGCTGCCGGCGGAGAGGGTTCAGCCGGCGAGCGGCCCCCGACGGTTCGGGGCGTGGACCCCCGGCGGAGCCCGGGCCGGGCGGGGGCGCGGCGCGGTGGTGGGAAGGCCGAGTATTCGAAAACCCGCGTCCGGGAAATTCGCCGCAGTTCCCTCCCGGATCAACGTAAGCGCCTCGATGTTTCGATGACCGACGCGCGCGGTTGGATCCTCAACTCGGGCATTGGGACACAAGGACTGCTCGCTGGGCGGAAGCCCGCCTTCCCCGAGATCCCACAGACGGAGCCGTCCCGCCAGTGACCGACGAAGAGGTCTCGCGAGGGCGGCGGCTCCGCACTGGGAGACGCTGCATTCGTCGTAAGCTTCGTGGGCCCGTTCAGCCTCGTTTCTCTCGTTGTCGGTTCGACTCTCTCCCCGGAGTGGAAGACGGCACTCTCGGGGTTGTTCGCCGTCGGTGTGCCTGATATTGGGATGGTCGTTGGCGTCTGGCTCACGGCCGTCCAGGTTTCGTACTGCTGAAGCGTCGGTTCTTCTTGCCGCTCGCGCGCTTCCTCCCTGCGGATGAGGTGGGGCGGGTTCGTCATCGCATCGGCTTGCCGATGTTCGCCCTTCCTCTGCTGTACGCCTGGGTCGGGCCTTACGTGGAACCAGCGCTCGCGCTTGATGTTGGTTGGGTCTGGCGCGTTGGACCAGACCTCGTTTTCGTTGCTAGCTTCTTTGTTCTCGGCGGTGCGTTTTGGGACAAGCTCCGCTCCCTTTTCAGGTGGAGTGCGCAGCAGAGCCACCCCCAGCGAGGATGCCTCTCGTGGCAGAAGCCGTCAGGCCTTCCTGCGCACCGTATTCGAGCGTGAACCCGGGGATCGTGTGATGAAGAATCTACATCTTCCGCTTCTCTACGATGTGCCGATCGCGGTCGCGGGCATCGGATTCATCCTGGTGCTGTTGATCGGTCTCGAGGCCGGCTACCGCGTGGGACTCGTCAGGAGGAAGAAGCTCTCTGACGCGGACGCCGGGCGAGGAGGAGTTGAGCTGGACGGTCGCCAACATGGAAGGGGCTGCGCTCGTCACCGGACCCGCCGATGAGAGACCTCGCGAGCGCGAGCAGTGAACTGAGTCTCCCCGGAACGCGGAGACACGAGAGGCCCACGGCCGAGCTGAACGGCCTCGGTGTCCCACCCTCGCAAGTGGGCACGGAAAGCGTTGAAGTCGCCGAATCGCATAGACTCACGGACCGGACGAAGCTGTTCGAACCCCTCACCAAGCGACATGGTGTCGGGGCGATGCAACGTGGGTCCGCGACCGCCGGGTGGCGTGGTCCCCAGGTTCGCTCTTGGGATATCAGGCCTCACGCCCATCCTGTTGACTGTTACAGCTGAACGCGGCGGGCATCAATTACCAGTCGCTCAAGAACCAGGAAGCCCTCGAGCGGCTTCAGGAACTCGAGACGGTCGCGCGCTCGAGCAACTAGACCGGGAACGAAACCCCTTGCTGATTCCGAGAATAGAGGCAGTAGGAAACATGATTCGCATCGTACTGGTCTGGGCTCTGATTCTTCTGGGGACTCTGTGTCTGACCGCGAGCCGAACGGCGGCAGAAGAGCAGGGTGGAGCCGGGCTCCGAGCCGCCGCGCAGAACCCGGTGGGCGCGATGTACAGCCTGCCGTTCAAATTCACGTTCGATAACGGCGCTTCAAACGGCGCCGCGGGATTCCTGAACATCCAGCCGGTCATTCCCGTCACGGTCGGAGGTTGGAACATCATCAATCGCGCTATCATTCCCATCATCAGCGCGCCCGGAGGAATCGGAGGGCTGCCGGACATTCCGGGCACCAGCGCAGCGGGTGATCGAAAAACCGGGCTCGGCGACATCAACTACTCCCCCTATTTGTCGCCGGCGAGGCCCGGTCGGTTCATCTGGGGTGTCGGTCCCTCCCTTTCTCTCCCAACCGCAACCTCTCTCCAGCTGGGGAGTGGGAAATGGAGTGCCGGGCCGACCGGCGTGCTGCTGATGCAGCCCAAGCCGTGGACGATCGGCATTCTCGCGAGGCAGCTCTGGTCGTTCGCGGGGCAATCGAATCGCGCCAGCGTGAGCCAGTTCTTGCTCGAACCGTTCGTGAACTACAATCTTTCGGACGGCTGGTACCTGTTGACCGACATGGTCGTAACCGCAAACTGGCACGAATCGTCGGGCGAGGTCTGGACGCTTCCCGTCGGCGGTGGCGCCGGGAAGCTCTTCCAACTCGGCGGGCAGGCGATCAACGCGAGAGTCGAGTCCTATTACAACGCCGTGCGGCCGAGCTCCGGGCCGGAGTGGAACATCGGATTCACCATCCAGTTCTTGTTCCCGAGGTAGGCTCCGCTTCACCGATCGCGCCAGGAGCGGAACGCCCTATCGGAGTGGCAGCCCGGTCTCCTCGCTCGAAGCGCTCATGACGTTCGTCAGCGCGACGCCGTCCACTGGTCGCCCTGATTGGAGTCCGAGCAGCTCTGTCACGGTCGGGTGCACGTCGATCATCCGCACGGGCCCCAGCCGTCCAGCGGCTTCGATGCCATCCCCCCACGCGTAGAAGACTCCCTGCACGCCCGGGGTATGCGGCGGATATCCGTGATTCGAGATGATTCCTCGGCCGAGGAACGGAACCTCGACCACATCGGGCCCCCACCACAAGACGGGCTGCAACCACCACGGAATGAGGTCGGCATCCGCGGTGAAGTATCCGGGGTGCGCGGACACGATTAGTTCGCCCACCCGCTCACCATTGCCGAGTCTCGCATACTCCGGCAGGTCACTCGTCCGCAATACGTCGAACTCCTCGTATCGCGATAGAACGTCGTGCGCTCGATCGACCTCTGAGAGATTCTCGAAGTAGAGAAAGGCTGTCGAACCAGTCGTCACGTCGAGCGCTGGGATTCCGTGGCGGCTCAGGATGCGCCGCACGGAGACGTAACTGTGCACGGGAACGTGTCCGTGGTCGGAGAGGACGAGGAGCGCGATGCGATCTTCGTCGGGGAGCATGGAGATAGCCTCCAATAGCGTTCCCAAAGCGGCATCGGCGCGACGCACCGCCGCCCGCGTGGTCTCCGCGTCGGCACCATCGAAATGCGCGTCGATGTCCGGGCCGCGGAAGTGGGCCAGGATCAGACGCGGCCGCGTTCCCTCTGGCATGCCGAGATAGGGAAGGATCTCGTCGACTCGCTCGGGGCCGGTCGCGTACTGGTTGATGTCGCGTGGACGCGCTCGCTCCGCTTCGTGGTTGCGCGAGACGTAGGAGGCCAAGGCTCCGCGCGTCTGCGAGTACTGCCCCCACCAGCCGAGCACCGCAGCACGCACCCCCTGACGCTCGGCTACCTGATGGAGGAGCTCGCACCCGGTGAGCCAGTCGGCGTCGACGTCGTGGTCCATCAGCCCTCGCTTCGGGTCCAGAAACTTGTCGGTCACCACACCGTGATTCTCGGGCCAGCAGCCGGTCGACAAAGACACCCATGTTGCCCCCGAGATGGAGGGCCACGTAGGGACGAACTCGTCCGTCCATGCACCCTCGGCGGCGAGCCGATCGAGACTCGGCGTAGGGACCGCTTCTACCATCGAGCCAGACAAGCCATCTATCAAGACAACGATGACTGTTCGGGCATGGAGTCGGGCTGCGGCGCTGACGACGGTTGGGATCGACAGGAGGATCGCAAGGCCCGTTGCGAATGCGAGGTGTCGAACGAGTACACGGCCGACGGAAACCCTGGGCGTTTCACAGTTCATGGGCCTGTGGACTGCAAGGGAGGGGCCGAGTCTCCGAGTCCCAAACTGCGATGCAACGAAGAAGACGGAGATGCTCATCGTTGCGAGTGCGCTACGATGCTGTGCCAACCTCGCAACACCCGTGTGAGTTCTCAGATCCCATCCGCGACTCGGTCAATTCCGAAGCGGACCGCGCTGGAAGCCAATACGGGTGTCTCTCTTGGTTCAAGATCAAGGGGCGTTTCGACCTGCGATCCTCGAGAACGCTCGAGTCCCGATATTGCAGACCTTCAGTGCGCCAAAGAGGGCAGGCTTCATGTCACCCACGTGCGGCAGTCAATGGGTTCTGAATCACCGCCCAGAGCTGGCCGGAACCTGTGCTTGGATCTGGGTTGGTGCGGCACTACGGGGCGGTTATCTTCTGCTTTTTGTCCACCGGCACCACGGCCGATGCTCCGCCGGCAGCGTCGAGCGTCGAGAGCGTGCAGGCCAGCCGCTTGGCGTTTGCCGGGCGACCGTCCTGACGGGAGACGACGCAGTTCCATGGAAGCGCGAGCCCACTGGTTGCGGTGCAGCGGCCCACGCCGCCAGGACCGATGTTCTTAGCGCACCGGTGTGTCGTCACCAGGTTCTTCATGGTGAAGTCCACCGGGATTATGACCTCGGTGAGATTGGTGCAGGCGCACATGACGCCCGAACTGGCTGCCCGCTCAATCCGTTGCGGAATTGCGGGCTATTGCCCGACCGGCGCAGTCCCAGCAAGTTCAACGGCGGCCCCCGGCCTCGTGGTCACCGCGAAGCTTGAGATTCTCTGGCCCCGGGGGGCCAGAGATCTGGTTGCGTCGCGTCGACCGGAGGGGGCGAGACCCGGTGTGACGGCGCCCGGCTGAGCCACTCACCAGGCGGTTCGGGAACGGGAGGCTTCAGTCCGGGGGCGGGCCGTTGAACGTGATGAGGCCGTGCCGGGTTTGGGTTCGGATCTGGCCGCGCTCGATCTGAAAGCTGTCGACCCCATCTTCGATCTCGACCCAGCCCGCATCGAGTGACCAGAGCAGACGGGCGGTGTCCTCGAAGACGTCGAGCTGCTTCTTGGTAGGAGGAATGCCGTTGAACAGACTCCAGAAAGAGGAGGCGGCAGTGGCGATGTCCAGGTGTCCGGTGAGAATGCCCTGATCATCGATGATGTGCGCCGTCGGGTGATAGTTGCACAGAAGTAGATCCAGGTTCTGCGCCGAGTTCGCGGTGAGCCAATCTTGGATGACCTGTACCGGATCGCGGTCCCGGTAGCCGACCGGACACCCCGCGTCGGGCGCCTCGAGCTGCTCGGCTACCTCGCGGGTGGCGTGGTCGAGCACGACGGCGATGGGAGCCCGGTCGCCCTCGGTCGGACAGACCCCAGACCCCGCCTTCTCCTCCGCCTTGCCGAGCTTGGTCGCCAGGTTCTCCTCGCACTTCGAGTAGTCCGGCGCCTCGTCTTTGAGCACGGCCTTGGCGTCGGCTTTGAGACGACACGCGGCGTAGAGCCCGGAGAGCTTGAGCTTCTTCGCCTGGCATTTATCCTCGGGCGTGGCCGCGACGCTGGTGGTCGCGAAGAGGCCGACGAGCACAGCAACGACGGGAACGAGCTTGGGCGACATCTCCATCCTCCTTGGCACGTAGGAGGGGAGAATAGCGCGCAACGGCAGGGCTGCGCATCCCCCCATTGTGGGATCGCGTGGGCCTCGTCGTAGAGGCGGCCAGTTTCGGCCGAGCAACCTGTCGGCACGCGGCTTCGAGCTGGCATCTCGGGCGGTCCGGCCTGGCATAGCGCATGCATTAGTCGCCAGGGCCGGGCAGCCCTGCCTGTCGAACCGAGTCTCAGAGCCGTATCTCTCGCGCTTCGACGAGTCGGCAACGCGGCGTCCGTTGCCCGCAGGCGACGGGGCGATAATCGGCAACCAGAGAGAAGAAAGAAGGAACGAGACGAAGACCAGGACTTTCATTCTAGTGGCGGCGCTTGCTGTCGCCTCGGCGCCACAGACCCTGAACCGGGGCCAGGTTCAGATCTAGATCCCGGCCCGGTGTCGCCGGACGATCTGAAGAAGCTGCCCGTACTCGACCCGACGTTCTGTCATTTGCGCTACGGAGATCTTTACGATGCATTCGGCGGCGACGAAGTCGCGTGATCGACTCGCGGATGGGATTCGAGAACGCACAGCCCTGGCCGCCGAGCGCGTCGTAGCGGCGCCATCTACGCCTCTTTGGGCGTTCGTACTTACGCCGACAAGAACTCTTCGACCTGGGGAACCAGCTTGTCGCCGAGCTCTTCTGCGATGAAGTGCCCGACGCTCTCGTGGACCGTCACCTCGCAACGATCGAAGACTGAGGCCAGCCGTTCCCGCATGGGCGCGGCGAACGCGGGGTCGGCGCCGCCCCAGATCAAACGTGCCGGAACATCGGAGATCGCGGCTCGTCTCTGCCAGATCTCCTCCATCCACGGGACGCAGAGCATGCGCGGGAAGAGTGCGCAGCCCTGGCGGTCTTCGGGTCGTGCGAGTGGGCCACGGTAGGCCTCGGCGACCGCCGGCCACCCGTCGCCCAGAGCCTGCTTCATGAACACATCGACGAAGAGGTTGAAACGACGCGTGCCGAGTTGGCCGAGCGGGCTACCCATGAGCCGGCTGAACCAGCGGCCCGCACGGTGCTCGCCCATGGACCACATCCAGGTATCGAGAGCGACGATGCGTCGGAGCTTCTCGCGGTGGGCCGTCGCCCAGCCGAGTCCGATCGGGCCGCCCCAGTCGTGCACGACGAGGTTCAGTTGCGAGAGACCGAGGTGATCGACGAGGGCGGCGACATTGTTCGCGTGACGCTCGGGCGTGTACGCCCAGTCGCGGGGCTTGTCGGAGAGCCCGAAGCCGATGTGGTCGATTGCGATGCAGCGGTACCGCGGGGAGAGGCCGCGAATCAGGTGCCGATACATGAACGACCACGTCGGCTGTCCGTGGACCATCACGACCGGTTCGCCCGCGCCCTCGTCGACGTAGTGGAGCCGGCCCCCGTCGACCTCCACGAAGTGCGACGCGAAGGGGTACTCGTCCCTATCGAGCCAGTCGGCGCTCACGACGATGGCAAGAGCGGGGCCGGGTCGGCCTGCACGCCGAGCGTATTCGTGAGCCGGTCGAGCGAGGCCTGGATCGAGACCGTATTGAGGATGTCGACGTAGGCCTCGTCGTCGAGCCCGACCTCACGCAGCGATTCCGCGTCCTTCGCGGTCACCTTGTAGGTGTTGCGTGCGAACTTGGTCGCCAGCGAGAGCACCACGCGATCGACCGGGCTCCACTCGGAGTCGAAAGGCTCCGCGCGCACGCGGTCGATCAAGTCTTGGTCGCCGCCGACGCGCAAGAGCAGTGCCGTCGTCGTCGGCTCGCTGTAGGAGCTGCGCGTGAGGTGCGAGACGAGAACGCGGATCATCGCGTGGTGGCGGGCGGAAAGGCTCGCGCTCCGAGGTCCCTCGAGGAGTTCGAGGGCGAGTCGGTGCCGGCGGTAGAAGCCCGGCTGGAGCGACACCGCACGCAGAAGATTGGGCATGCAGCCGTAGCGCTCCTCGGCCCAGCGCGCTGTCTCGCCGTACTCGTCGGTGGATTCGTCGGTGTCGACCCAGGCCACCGCGTCGTCGCACGACGCCGAGGCTAGGGATGCCGTGGCGGAAGAGGCTGCCAAGAGACCCTCGCTCGCCGCTCCATACGTCGCGCGCGTCTTTCCGACGCCGGTGCCGGTCGCGGCGCCGCCATCGAGCGGAACACCGCCGCCGTCGGCGCTCATCGTGAACCAGGATTGCGTCGAGCCGAGCGTCGCCCACTGCACGATGCTGCCATCCGACAGTCCCGCTTGGCGTAGGCGGCGCAGGTCCTGCGCGGTCGTGGTCCACGAGCCACGCACGAACTTCTCGGCGAAGCGGAAGAGCTCGCGGTGGAGCTCGCGAATGGGGGCGGTCTGGGGATCTTTGAGAAGCGCGTCCTGGGTCTCGGGGGCGGGGTAGAGGAGGGGCAGCACGGCCCCGATCGACTCCGTTCAATAGAAGCAGGAGCTGTACATCGAGATCGCGAACATCACGAGAATCGCGGGAACGGGCTCCTCGACGCGCTCATGCCGACCGTCCTGGGTCAAAACTCGATTCTGGATCGCACCGAAGCGGAAATAGTCAGGGAGGATGCTGTTGGTGCGGTAGACCTGAGGCGTCGGGGTCCCGGCGCCCAGCATCTTCGAGTACGAGGCGGAGAGGAACGCGTAATCCTCGGCGACGTTGCCGCGGGCCTGTGCTTCATCGACGATACGAATGTGAGCCATTGGCGGTTGCTCTCCTCTGGCGACTAGGCTGCTCGGTTCGGGCCTCGAACTCGTGGGGACCATGGCACGATGCTCGCGTTTCGGCGAGAGGAGCCCTGGGATATGCACCGGCATTCTGGTCGGAAGGCGAAAGAAGCGGAGATGGAGCGAATCTCTGCACTTCGACGGCGCGAAATGAGTATCCTCTCATGCATGAGCAGACCCCCGGGCGCCCAAGAACATCGGATCATGAAGACCGCAATCCTCTCTCTACTAGCCGTCCTGCTCGGCTTCGCTCCATCGGCGGCCGAAGGCGCCTCCTGTGGGCTCGCGCGGCGTGCCTGCCTCGCCGCAGCGCGTGCAGATTCCCTCGCGTGTCGCTCGGACTGTAGTGGCATTGCGGATCGCACGCGCCGCGTCGCATGCAGGGCGGCGTGCGCCGACCGTCGGACGCAGGTCCGCGGGGACTGCCGGCGCGTGACGGACGCCTGCGGTGCCGCGTGCGGCGAGACCCACCTCGATCCGGGGGCCTGCACGCAGGAGATCCGCGACTGTCGCGCGACCGTGCGTGGCGCGCGGCAGGTGTGCCGCGCGTCCTGCCGGTCCGAGCCGTTCGCCGCCGTTCGCAAACGTTGTCGGAGAGACTGCGGTGAGGCGCGCGCCGAAGGCGAACGGGCCTGTGGGTTCGCGACGGCCGTTGCGGTGGCGGGGGAGGCGTCGCTACCGGACTTCGCGCCCGGAGAGCCTGGAGACCTCTCGTTGTTGACGGACGCCGAGCGTGCCGTGATTGCACAAGCCGATGCGCGCGCCCCCGGCCTTCGCACCCGACCTCTCAGAATCTCCGCGCCCCCGGGTACGGAGGTCGAGCTGACGCAGTTTCGCCACGGTTTCGACTTCGGACTGGCGCTCGATACGGCCAAGTTCGTCGGCAAGCAGGAGGATCTCGACTTCTTCCTGGGTTCGGCCGCCGACAACCACGTCTCGATCGCCGTGACGGAGAGCAGTGCAAAGTGGAACCGCGTCGAGCCCGAAATGGGCGTCCGGGACTTCTCGTTCGCGGACCGGGATGTCGGGACGGCGCAGGCGTTCGGCTATCGGGTGAAGGGACATACGCTGAATTGGGGAATCACACCGCCGTTCTCGCAAAGCGGGGCGCCCCCCTGGGCGTTCGAGCGCTACGCCGAGCTGCCGCTCAGCCCGGAGCTCGAGCGGGAGCTTCGTGACGTTCTTCGTGAGCACGTCGAAGCGATGGTGACGCGTTACCGCGACGACATCGAGATCTGGGACGTGACGAACGAAACGTTGCAGCCGCTGGCACAGTGGACCATCCAGCGCCTTGGGCCCGAGATCGTCGAAGACCTCTTCCGCTGGGCGCACGCCGCCGATCCCGACTGCCTCCTGATCTTCAACGAATGGATCGTCGAAGTCTTCACAGGCTTCCCGGCACCGACGGCCACCGACGTGCGAGACCGCATTCTCGAGCTTCGCGCGGCGGGTGTTCCGATCCACGCCGTCGGCCAGCAGGCTCACTTCGCCCCGACCTTGGCTTTTGGTGGAGTCGACGTGGACCTGAGCGGACGGACGCCGATCGACGAGTATGCGATCGCCCTCGACACGCTGGCGGAGACGGGCCTGCCCATCCACCTCACGGAAACCAACTTCATCGCGCCGGACGACCCGGAACTGCGAGCGGCGCACGCCGAGGGCCTCATGCGTCTTTGGTGGGGCCATCCCTCGGTGGAGCAAATCGTGTTCTGGGGCCTGTGGAACAAGGTGGCAGGCCGTGACGAGTTCGACGTCGGCTTCTGGGACGACGACCGGGACATCTCGCGTCACGGAGCGGCGGTCTTCTCTCTGCTCAATGATCGTTGGCGCACGCAGCTGACGGGAACTACCGACGCGGATGGTTTCCTCGAGACTTCGGCCACGCACGGCGAGTATGTTGCCCAGTGGGAAGAAGACGGCG
>JAJCZO010000283.1 GCA_029262355.1 Deltaproteobacteria bacterium | reverse complement strand
CTGGCTAGGGGGTGGCGGCACCTCGCGACTGGGGGGCTCGACGACCAGAACTTCCTCCAGCTTCGCGAACTCTACAGAGGGGCGGACCTCGGCCGTCCGATAGAGGCCGTGCTCCTCTTCTCCCAGCTCGACGATCTCCCCGATGGCGAGTCCCTTGGGGAAGATCCCGTCGAGTCCGGAAGTGATCACCTTGTCGCCTACCCGGATATCCTCGCGACGCTTGACGTATTTCAGGCGGCACCCCGCCTGCGAGCCACCCTCGACGATGCCCCGGGCTCGGGTGCGGCGCACCAGGGCATCCACCCCGCTGGCGTGATCGTCGAGCAATAGGACGCGTGAGGCGTGTGGGCTGGTCGCCACGACCCGCCCGACGATCCCGCCCCCGGCGATCACCGCGAAGCCTTCGGCGACGCCGTCCCGTCCCCCCTTGTTGAGGGTGGCCGTGCGGAACAGCCCACTGGCCTCTGCGCCTGTGATTCGGGCCGCGACTGCGGTCGTGGGCATCGTCTCCCGCAGCCCCAGAAGGGCCCGGAGTCGCTCGTTTTCGCGCGTTATTGCGCTGGTCGCGTCGGCCTCGTCCTCGAGAGATCGGACCCGGGTCCGGAGCCACTCCCGCTCCTGGCGGGCCCCGACGAGGTCGACGTAGGCATTCCACGTGCTCGTCAGCGTGCTCGAGATGTGGGTTCCGAGGTCGGCGATGGGCGTGACGAGCTCTAGAAAGACGACGCCGAGGGGGTCGATCCGCTGGCCACCGCGACTATTGGTCACCAAGAGGGCCAGCGAGACGAGGATCAGGGCCGTGGTCGTGAGGGGGGTCGATCGACGTCGCAGCAGGTCGAGCACTTACGAGATCGTGACGTCTTTCAGGAGGCTCAGCTCGTCGAGGACCTTGCCGGCCCCCATGACGACCGCGGTGAGCGGGTCGTCCGCGACCATGATTGGAAGGCCGGTTTCCTCGCGCAGCAGAACGTCCAGGTTTCGCAGGAGGGCGCCGCCACCGGCCAGGACGATGCCCTTGTCGACGATGTCGGACGCGAGCTCGGGTGGGCAACGCTCCAGACCGATCCGGACCGCCTCGACGACCTGATTGATGGGTTCGAGCAGGGAGTCGCGGATCTCTTCGTCCGAGATTTCGACGGTTTTCGGCACGCCCGCGACCAGATCTCGCCCTTTGATCTCCATCGTCTGAATCTCGCTCGACGGATAGGCCGAGCCGATGGTGATCTTGATGAGCTCGGCGGTGCGCTCGCCGACCAGCAAATTGTACTTCCGCTTGATGTACTGGATGATCGCCTCATCCATTTTGTCGCCGCCCACGCGGACGGATTTGGAGAAAACGACGCCTGACAGCGAGATTACGGCGACTTCCGTGGTTCCCCCGCCGATGTCGACGATCATGTTGCCGGTCGGTTCGGTGATCGGCAGGCCGGCCCCGATGGCAGCGGCCATGGGCTCTTCGACGATGTAGACCTCCCGGCCCCCGGCCGATTCGGCCGATTCCCGGACGGCGCGCTTCTCGACCTCGGTGCACCCAAAAGGCACGCAGATGATGATTCGCGGCCGAATCAGCGATTTGCGCTTGTGAATCTTCTGGATGAAGTACCGCAGCATTGCCTCGGTGATCTCGAAGTCGGCGATGACACCGTCCTTCAGCGGACGAATTGCGATGATGTTGCCCGGCGTGCGGCCGAGCATGCGTTTGGCCTCCGCGCCCACCGAGAGCACACGCCGGCCGCTCCGGCTCTCCTTCTGCATCGCGACCACGGATGGCTCGTTGCAGACGATGCCTTCGCCCTTGAGATAAATCAGGGTGTTCGCAGTGCCGAGATCGATGGCCAGGTCGTTCGAGAACCAGCCGAGGAGCGAATCGAAGATCATTTGCCGCCCAAGTCCCCTTCGCCGAATCGGTGATCACCAAAAGAGCGTTCCGATCGGCTGAAGACGCCCATCGTTAACAGAACCCCGCCTCGCGCATCAACGCGCTGAAGATAAAACGACGGTTTTGAAGCGGCTTTTTCAGGCCCGGCAGAGACTTGTTCGGCGACGGTTGCCTTGATGGTGGGTGGGTCTTATCAATCCGGCCATGCTGCACTTCGTTCGCGAGAACAAACAGTCGTGGATCATCTACCTGATTCTGGGCGTGGTCTGCTTCGTCTTCGTCTTCTTCGGGGTCGAAGCCGTCGTGTCGGGCCCTGGCGTTACGGCAGTCGCGACGGTCGGGGACACCCCGATCGAGGCCCTCGAGGTCCAGCGGGCCGAGTTCAATCTCGTCGCGGCCTACCGAAACGCGTACAAGGATCAGTTCACCGACCAGGTGCGGGAGTCGCTGCAGCTTCGAAAGCAGGCTCTCGATGGCTTGATCGACCGGGCGGTCCTCGCTGAGCAAGCGCAGAAGCTTGGCATCGAGATCGGCGACGACGAGCTCCGCGACGTGATCGTCGGAAACCCGGGCTTTCAGCGCGACGGTCGGTTCAACAAGGAGGCGTACATGCGCTCCCTGCGGTACTCGCAGCTGACCCCGGCCGAGTACGAGGCGTCGCGGCGGCGCGATCTGGCGATTCAGCGCCTGCAGCAGGTCATCGAGGACGGCGTCACGGTGAGCGAAGAGGCCGTCCGCGATTCGGTGATGGCCGAGATGGAGACCCGTACGTTCACCTTCGTGAAGCTGCCCACGGTCGAGTTCGAGGATCACGTCGACGTCGATGATGAGGATGCCCTCGAGGCTGTCTACGAGGAGAACAAGGCAAAGTACGCCACGCCCGAGACCGTCCGTGCTGCGATGCTCGTCTTCGCTCCCGACGTCTACGCCGCGGAAGTCGAAGTATCGGACGACGACGTCACGAGCTTCTACTCGGAGAACAAGGTAACGCGGTTCACACAGCCGCACGAGGTTTCGGCCCGGCACATTCTGATCAAGCTCGACGCGGGCGCGTCGGAGGAAGACAAGGCGGCAGCCCGCGAAAAGATGGCCGGTGTTCAGAAGCGCCTCGCTGATGGCGAGGACTTCGCGGCGGTCGCGACGGAGGTTTCGGAAGACACGGGCACCGCGCCGAAGGGGGGTGACCTCGGGTTCTTCGGGAAGGGGCGGATGGTTCCGCCGTTCGAGGAGGCCGCGTTCGCGCTCGAGGTCGGCGAGGCGAGCGACGTCGTCGAGAGCCCGTTCGGCTTCCACGTCATTCGCGTCGAGGAAGTGCGAGAGGAACGTGTGAAGCCTGTCGACGAAGCCCGTGAAGAGATCGTCGAGGAGCTGCAGGAAGCGCGCGGTGGCGAGAAGGCCAAGCAGGCGGCGGAGGCGGCGCACGCGTCCATCGCGGGTGGAAAGTCCTTCGACGATGTCGCGGCGGACAACGGCCTGAAGATTCTGACGCCCGAGCCGTTCGCGCAGAACGCCTCGGTCAACGGCGTCGGCCGATCCTTCCCTCTGACGAGCGCCCTGTTCACGCTCGAAGCGGGCCAGGTCACCGAGGTTACGGCCGTCGAGAAGAAGTGGGTGATCGCGCGCCTCGACGAGAAGGTTCCGTCGGCTACGCCGCCTCTCGAAGACGTCCGCGCCCGGGTCGTCGGTGACCTCCGAAGCTCGGAAGGAGAGAAAGCCGGTAAGGCCGCGGCGGCAGAGCTGATTGCCAAAGCCAAGGCGGTTGGCTCGTTGGAGGAGGCGGTGGAAGCCGCCGGGCGCAAGATCGAGACGTCTCAGAGCTTCAGCCGGCAGAGCCCGTACGTGCCGGGGATGGGCGTGAACCAGCCGTTGAAGGATGCGGTCTTCGCGCTGACCGACGCGAACCCAGTCGCCGACGAGCCGTTCGTGGTGCTCGGCGACGCGATCGCCGTGGGCCTCGGCGAGACGACACTGCCGACCGACGACGAGCTCAGGGCCAAGATGGAAGAGACGCGCAAGGCGCTTCTTCAGCAGAGCCAGCAGCGGCTCTTCCAGCGCTACGTGGACGAGCTGAAGGCCGGTGCGAAGATCCAGGTCAACGCGGCACTGCTCGACCAGCTACCGCCGGTCTGATTCTGGCCGTAGTCACCTGATTCCGACCCGAGGTCCGCGATCTCAGGCCGCTGCGCTCAGCCGCCGGCCCAGAGATCAGAGAACAGGTCGGTCACCGAGCTCACCCCGGTGATCGACAATCCGTCGGGTGGGCGAATCTGTTTGGCCGTTGCCTCGGGGATGATCGCACGGGCGAACCCGAGCTTGGCCGCTTCGCGCAGGCGGGTCTCTGCGTGACGGACGCTGCGTACTTCGCCAGCGAGACCGACCTCTCCGAATAGGACGAGGTCTTTGGGAAGCGGAGTGTCGCGGGCGCTCGATCCGATCGCCGCGATGATTGCGAGGTCGGCGGCCGGTTCTTGGACGCGAATGCCGCCTGCGATGCTCACGAAGAGGTCGTGTTCGTACAGCTTGAGGCCGGCGCGCTTGTCGACGATCGCGGTGAGGACGGCGATCCGGTTCGATTCTACGCCGAGCGTCGTGCGTCGGGGCATCGCCAGCACCGATTTGGCGGCGAGAGCTTGCACCTCCACGAGGATGGGGCGGGTGCCCTCGATGGCCGGGAGGACGGCTGAGCCGGGGGCCCCTTCGGGGCGCTCTGCGAGGAGGAGGCGAGAAGCGTCGAGCACGTCGATGAGCCCCGTCTCCGCCATTTCGAACACGCCCACCTCGTTGGTCGGACCGAAGCGATTCTTCACCGCGCGTAGGAGGCGAAGCCCACCGCCCTGCTCGCCCTCGAAATACAGCACCGTGTCGACGACGTGCTCGAGCACCCGCGGCCCGGCGATGGTGCCTTCCTTGGTCACGTGTCCGACCAAGATCGTCGGACGGGCGGAGGCCTTGGCATGTCGCACCAGCGCCGCCGCACACTCGCGGACCTGCGCGACGCTCCCCGCAGCCGAGCTGAGTTCGCGTGAGTGCATCGTCTGGATCGAATCGATCAAGAGGATTGCCGGTTGGATCGCTTCGGTGTGCCCGAGAACGGCCTCGAGGCAGGTCTCGGGCAACACGAGCACCGATTCGTCGGTGCCGAGCCGGTCGGCGCGGAGTTTTACCTGCTCGGGGGACTCCTCGCCGCTCACGTAGAGCGTTTGGTGGCCGGCACTCGAGAACGCGGCCATGATCTGGAGCCCGATCGTAGACTTGCCGATGCCCGGGTCGCCGCCGAGCAGCGTGACGGAGCCGGGGACCAGGCCGCCGCCCAGGACCCGGTCGAGCTCCGTTAGCCCCGTCGAGGTTCGCCGGTGAGCCTGGGGCTCGACCTTGGAGAGGGGGATCGGCTTGGCGCCGGCCACCCCACCGACCGCGATCGATGTCCGCGCCGGCCCCTTCGATTTCTCGGCGATGGTCTCTTCGACCACGCTCTCCCACGCGCCGCACTCGTTGCAGCGCCCGACCCACTTCGGGTGCTGCGCAGCGCATTGCTGGCACACGTACACCGTTCTCGCCCGAGCCACGCCGGGAGAGAATCATACGTGTGCCGGGTTTACACCTCCGCCGTGACGCAAGGCTCGTTGGGACGGCGCTCGTCTGGGCTGGCAAAGCTGCTAATCTCCCCGGGATCTCATGGACCTCTACAGCACCGCAAAACACGCAGCCCGGCCGTTCGTCTTTCGCGAGGACGATAGCGCCGCCGATTTACCGATCGGCGCTCACGGCATCATCGGCGATGGTTTCTCCGCGGCCCTCGTGCGCGTGGACGGAGCGATCGACTGGCTCTGCATGCCGCGGTTCGACAGCCCGAGTCTGTTTGCGGCGATTCTCGATCCCGAACGCGGCGGGATCGCCGCGATCACGCCCTCGCGCCGGCCCTTTGAGAGCCTGCAGCGGTATGATCCCGACACGAACGTTCTGGAGACCCTCTTCACGGTGCCCGGGCAAGGCGTTGGGCGGCTCACGGACTTCATGCCGTGGGTCGACGACCCGCGGGCATCGATCCACGAGGTGCATCGCCGCATCGAGTGCGTCGAAGGCACGCTCAAGGTCGACGTGATCTTCGACCCGCGCTTTTCGTATGGACAGGACACGCCCGAGATCGACATCGGCGAGCACGGCGTGCTTGCTCGCGGGAAGAACGGGGAGCGCGTCGTTGCGGTCGTCGGACGGGGAAATACGTGGACCCGGCGGGAGTGCGGCGGGGTGCAGGCGCGCCTGAGTCTGCGTACCGGCCAGCGCGTTTGGAACGTGATCTCGTGGGACGCGTCCGACCCCGAGCCTCCCGCTGCCTATCGCCCGTTCGATCTGCTGCGTGATACGCGGCACCGCTGGCGCGAATGGTCGGCCCGTTTGGAGTACGATGGGCCGTGGCGTCATCACATGCTGCGATCGGCGCTGACCATGAAGCTTCTGACCTACGCGCCGACGGGCGCGATGGTGGCGGCGCCTACGACGTCGCTGCCGGAGTGGCTCGGTGGATCTCGGAACTGGGACTACCGCTACGCGTGGGCGAGAGACGCGGCCCTCGCGGTGCGTGCGAACAATCTCATCGGCTTTCGGAGTGAGGCGCGGGACTTTTTCCACTTCCTTCGTGACACGGTCGATCTCGAGGTTGGGTTGAAGGTGATGTATGGGATCGACGGTTCCCGCGTGCCGGATGAAACGGTATTGTCACACCTTTCGGGCTACGGTGGCTCGGGCCCGGTGCGGGTCGGCAACGGCGCGCGCGACCAGGTTCAGCTCGATAGCACAGGCGCGCTCGTCGACGCGGCCCACCTGTACGAGCACTTCGGCGGTACGCTGACCGTGCGCGCGTGGCGCACCCTTCGCGGTGTGATCGACACGCTCCAGAGTGCGTGGCGACTTCCCGACCACGGCATCTGGGAGCCGCGCAGCGGTAAGCGGCACAACGTGCATTCGAAGCTGATGATCTGGCTCGCGCTCGATCGCGGCGCGGGGATCGCTCGGGCGTTTGGTTCGGTCGATCGTCATGATGTGTGGAGCTCGTGCGCGGACGAGATCCATCGCGACATCCTGAAGCGCGGGCTCTCGAAGGATGGGAGCCACTTCGTCAGCGTGTACGACGGCCAGTCTGCCGATGCGACGCTGCTTCAGCTCGCCTCACACGCTTTCTTGCCGGGCGACGACCCGCGTTTGGCCAACACCGTCGACTTCGTGCGTCGCGAGCTCGGCAGGGGGCCGTTCCTGCATCGGTACCGCGAAGATGATGGTGTCGGGGGCGAAGAGGGCGCGTTCGTCCTGTGCGGGTTCTGGCTCGCGGAGGTGCTGGCACTGATCGGTCGCGTCGATGAGGCGCTCGAGGTGTTCTCGGCGCACGTCGATGCGAGCAACCACCTTGGGCTGTTGGCCGAGGAGATCGACCCCTCGAATGGCTCGCTGCTCGGGAACTTTCCTCAGGCATTCAGCCATCTCGGGTTGATCAATGCGGCGCTGCGGATCGATCGGGCGCTGCGGATTCGCGACGAGGGGTCGCACCGCGTGCCGCACTTGATCGGCGCAGTGCCTCGGACGATCAGCTAGCCCGGGTTGATCCGTGCGGGCGAGTGTCGACCGGGCACGGGCTTGGCGCTAACGGACGACGAGCTGCTCGAGCACGAGCTCAGCGGCGCGGTGATGCCCTGCTTCGTTCCAATGGAAATCGCCCGGAATGAAGAGGTCCTGGATCGCGCCAGGTGCGTCCCTTCGACCCGAGGCCAAGGCGCGAAAACGACGCGATAGTCGGGCACTCTCGCTAGTTTTCGCAACGCGGGGATCGGGTCGAAGGGGCGTGCCTGGCGAC
>JAJCZO010000282.1 GCA_029262355.1 Deltaproteobacteria bacterium | reverse complement strand
GGGGGCTCTGTGGTGTTGCGTGTCTAACGCTAGCGACGCTCTGCGTCCTCATCGCCACGCTTCCGGCCTCGGCCCAGCCGAACGGCAACGGTGTCCCGCCCCCGCCCGGCGCTGTCGCCCAACCGTCTGACGCGACCGTGCCGGCCGCCCACGCGCCCGCCGAAGACGCGATCGTGCTGAATTTCGAGGCCGCCGACATCCGTGAGGTCGTGCACAGTCTCGCGAGCGCTCTGGAGATCAATTACCTGATCGACCCTCGTGTCGAAGGTCAGGTGACGATCCGCACGACCGGCAAGATCCCCCGCAGCGAGCTGTTCCCGATCTTCAACCAGATTCTGCGAAGCATCGGAATCGCCGCGGTGAAGGTGGGCGAGGTCTACAACATCGTACCGATTGCCGACGCGAAGACGCGCGTCATCGTCTCGCGCTCGCAGCTCTCGCAGATGTCGGCTGACGATCTCTTCGTCGTCGAGTTGGTCAAGGTAAACAACATCGCGGCCGAGGAGATGGCCAATCTCCTCCAGCCCTTCATCACGCCGGGCGGTGACGTCATCCCGTACCAGCGGGCGAACTTCCTGATCATCACCGATATCGCGACGAACGTGGATCGATTGCGCGAGATGATCCAGTTGCTCGACCGCGATAGCTTCAAGGACCTGAAGGCCAGGATCTACAAGATCGAGAACGCCAACATCGAAGACCTCGGTCAGGAGTTGATCGCGGTGCTCGATACGTACGGGATTACGGGCGAAGCGGCGAACGAGCGCGGCGTGTACGCGATCCCTCTGATTCGCCTCAACTCGATTGCGGTTCTTGCGTTTAGCGACAACGCCTTCGAGGCGGTCGTGTATTGGTTGAATCTTCTCGACGTCCCACCGGATGAGGATGCGACGCGGACCGTGCGCGTCTACAACGTGCAGAACGCCAAGTCCGCGGATCTCGCGACTGTGATGAACGAGCTCTACGGCGGAGGCGAAGATGGAGGCGCAGGCGGTCGCCAGGGACAGGCGGGACAAGCCGGTTTCGGCGGACTGTTCGGTCGGGCGAGCGGCGGACGATTGGCCGCTGGTGGTGCCCGTGGGGGCGGTCGCGCGGCGGCTGCTGCTGGGCGTCTGGGGGGGGCTTCCCAGGTGAGCCAGGGCGGCGGTCGTGGAGGCGGCGGTCGAGGCGGCGGTGGCTTCGGTGGTGGCGGTGGTGGTGCACGGCCGGCCGGCGTTCTCGGTGGCCAACCCGGGCGGGGCGGCGGGGGCGGGGCTTCCAGCGTGATTCTCGCCGGTGGGCAGGGCCCCTTGTCGTTCTTCAAGGAAGAAGTCCGGATCGTCGCAGACGAGATCTCGAACTCGCTCGTGATCCTGGCGACGAAGCAGGACTACGAAGAGATCCGGAAGGTTCTGCGCGATCTCGACGTCGTGCCGCGCCAGGTGGTCATCGAGGTCTTGATCGCGGAGATCAGTCTCAACAAGGGCCTGGACATGGGCCTTCAGTCCATCATCACGAACGGCGGCGGCGTCGGCCCCGTACCGACATCTACGCCCGTGCCGACGACCGAGGGGGAAACGGGCCTCGGGAGCGTACTTCAGTCGGGGGTCAACGACGATGTTCTGAAACGACTGTGGAACGTCGCGGACGGCGGCCAGCTCACGGCGATCATCACCGACCAATCGAGCTTCCGCTTCACGCTCACGGCCCTCGCGACCGCAGGCCGTCTAAAAGTGCTGGCAAGTCCGCACCTGCTGACGGCGAACAACCGGGAAGCCTCGATCAACGTCGGGCGGTCGATCCCGATCATCACCTCGACGCAGCAGTCGACCTTGGCGACCGCGAACGTTTTGAACTCGGTTCAGTATCGTGACACCGGGGTCATCCTCAACATCCTACCGCAGGTCAACTCTGACGGGTTGGTGAACCTGCAGGTGCGCCAGGAAGTCAGCGACGTAGACGACAACTTCGATAGCTCGACGGGCTCCCCGGCGTTCATTCTGCGAGAAGCCGAGACGACGGCGGTCGTACAGGACGGTGACTCCCTGCTGATCGGTGGAATCATCCAGGAGACGACGACGCGCGGGCGTAGCGGTGTCCCGTATCTGATGGACATCCCGGTTTTGGGCCGACTCTTTCGCTTCGACTCGAACGACGTTCGTCGCGTCGAATTGATCATTCTGCTCACCCCCCACGTCGTTCGGAACCGGGCCGAAGCGCTCGAGGTCACGCAGGGCTACAAAGATCGGATGTGGGATGTGGTGGACGAGATCGAGCGGACCAAGGGGCTCCAGGCACCGACGAAGCAGCAGTTGAAGTCGGTCGAGCGTCTCCGCAGCCGCACGACGACGGCCGAAAGGCCGCGCGAACTGCTCCCGAACCGGGCTTGGGAGGACTGAGCCTGTACGGGCGTCACGTCGCCGCGGGCCTCGGTCTGGTGGTGCTCGTGGCGGTGGTCTATGGCGGTTCGCTGGGCCACACGTTCGTCTTCGACGACTGGCAGCTCGTCGTGAACAACGCGGTGGTGACCTGGCCGTTGTCCGAGGCGCTGGATTTGATCGAACATCGGTCCGGCGGCGTCTCTTACCGACCAGTGCGCATGCTTTCGTACATGGTCGACCATGCCGTCGCGGGAGGGATCGATGCCTCCGTCTTTCACGCGAGCAACCTGATCTACCACGCACTCGCGACGCTCGTGCTGTACGCGCTGGCGCTGCGAACGATCGGGTCGTACGGGCCCGCCCTGTTTGCCGCCGCGCTTTTCGCGGTCCATCCATTGGGCTCGGAGGCCGTGGTCTACGTGTCGGGTCGCCGTGACCTCCTCTCGGGGCTCTTCGCGCTCGTGGGTTTGCTCTCGTGGTGGGCGTTCTGTGATGCCACCGCGTGGGCGCGCCGCGGGGTGGCGCTCTTCGTGACGCTCCTTGCCGCGGTGCTCGCTTTGGGCGCCAAGGAGAACGCGGCTGTATTCCCGGCTCTGGCTCTGCTGCTCTTCGTCGTGCACGTGCGTCGCC
>JAJCZO010000281.1 GCA_029262355.1 Deltaproteobacteria bacterium | reverse complement strand
CGAGCGGCGCGCCGTAGCGCGAGTACGGACCGACGGTCGTGCAGACGACTCGAGTGCCCCGGGCGAGGGAGGCGAGAAAACTCGAATCCTGCCCATCCCCGACCCGAATCGGCAGGGAGGAGGCATCGACCCCGGTTTCCTCGGTCAGCGCACTGCGGATCGCCTCGAGCTTTTCGGCGTTTCGCCCCGCGATGGCCCAGCGCAGCCCGTCCGAGACGCCGTATCGCTCGAGGAGATATTGCGCGGTGAGCTTGCCGGTGAAGCCGGTTGCTCCCCAGAGGACGACTTCGAATTCTCGATCTTCGCGGCGGACGATGGGGGGCATGTCATTCCTCGATTCGCGCCGATTCGGGCGGTCCTGGGGCGGTTGACTTCCAGGCTGGAGCGTAGCTGCCAGCGTGGCCGCTGCCATTCCATCCTCCGAGGCATGCGCGGCCGGGGCACTCGGGCGTGATCGGGGTGCGTCTTGGTTCTGGTGAAGGTCGTGTGGGCCCGGCGGTCGACGCCGCGAGACATCATTGCCCGTCCGAGGCGGTCTTCCCGGCTTCCATCGCTCGCTGGATCTCGGCCACAGCTGCGCAAGGATCCTGGACTTCGACGACGAGCCGACCGTAGCGCTCGTCTCGGGTGTCGATGACGATCGCATTTTCCTGGCGCGCGACGTCCCAGAAGACGGTCTGACCGTCTTGGCGGAAGGTCCCGGCGACGATGCGTCCCCCGAGCCGGGTTCCGACCAACTTGACCCCCGTGCGGCCCATCTTGTCGATTGCCCCGGGCTCGGCCCGCACCGCGTCGACATGATCGAGCGGAATCGAGACCCGACTCTTCAGCGCCCAAAGGCGGTGCGAGCCTTGGATCTCCAGTGCCAGCGTGGGCCCCAGGATGGATACGTCGACCATGTTGTTTTCCTCCTCCGGCTCTCATCGTAGCCCGAGCGCGGAGCCGACCGAAGGGATGCGGGCGGGCCTAAGACCCTGGCCTGCCGCGCCGATACCCCACAGAGCCCGCATTTTCGTACGTCGATCGTGATGAGGGGCGGGGTGGGGGGTGTGGAGACTGATGGGGACGGAGCTCTTCCGAAAGCAGGCCGTAGGTCGGCTGTCGTCGCCGGAGCAGCTCGATCGGCAGATGCGGATCGCGGGCCCGGTCGGCTGGACCGTCGTTGGTACCCTCGTCTTCGTCATCGTTTGTGTCGTCCTCTGGGGCTTTCTCGGATCGATTCCGACGCACGTCCAATCCGCCGGGATTCTGAAGCTCCGCGGCGGCGGTATTCGCCAGGTCGTCGCGCGAGGAGAAGCGCAGGTCGAGAGCCTCCTCGTCGAAGCCGGCCAAGCCGTCGAAGCCGGCGAGGTCCTGGCGACCTTCCGCAATCCAGAGGTCGAGCAGCAGGTGGCCGACGCCGAGCAGACCCTGGAGACATTGCGTGGAGATCGTGACCGGATGC
This sequence comes from Deltaproteobacteria bacterium, assembly GCA_029262355.1. Classification (GTDB taxonomy): domain Bacteria; phylum Desulfobacterota; class Binatia; order UBA12015; family UBA12015; genus VGTG01. Next base: position 7,760 of record JAJCZO010000281.1, on the reverse strand, counting down.
GAGAGTTCTACGCCTCGTTTACCGAGGAGGAGCGTCGCTATTTCGAGGAGATCCGGAGCAATACGAACGACCTGCTCGACGGGAGCGACGAGCAGATCGTTGCCAACCAGAGAATCCTCGCGGCGCTCGAGCGTCTGCTTTCGCAGAACTACACGACGTCCATTCAAGTCGAGACGGCGCGCGAGCGCCTGTTTCAAACCAAGGCCATGCGCGACCAGGGCCGCGAAAAGCTCATCCAGATCGAGATCGAACAGCTCCAGCAGATTCGTGAGCGCACTCAGGAGTTCGAGAGCTACGAGCTGAAGATCGTCGAGGCTGAGGGAAAGCTCGCTTCTCTCCGAGTCGAGATGGAGCTCGGCGACGAGCTCGTGAGTCCGTTGACCGGTCGGGTGGCGGAGGTTCTGGCCGAAAAGGACTCCATCGTCGACAAGGGCACGCCGATCGTACTGCTCGAGTACGGGACCCCGGTGCTCGACGCGGTGTTGTACGCGCCGGCGGGCGAAGGGAAGCGGATCCGTCCCGGGATGGTTGCCCACGTCGCACCGGAGACCGTCAAGCGGTCGGAGTTCGGAACGTTGGCCGCGACGGTCGTACGTGTCGGTCGGTACCCGTCCACGCGGGAGGAGATGCTGCGCGTGGTGAACGACCCGACTCTGGTCGACAGCTTTCTGGTCGCAGGCCCGACACTGCTCGTAGAAGCTCGTCTGGAGCCGGCGCCCGATACGAAGAGTGGGTATCGCTGGACCTCTGGGCGCGGTCCCCCGGTGGCTCTCACGGTCGGCACGCTCGCGACGGGAACCGTGACCGTTCTCGAACACCGACCCATCGCCCTGGTCATTCCCGCACTCCGGAGATTCCTGGGGATCTATCCGTGAGGTGGCGCGTGCCTCGCACTGGGGTCGACGTCCCCACCATCCTCCAGATGGAAGCCGTCGAGTGTGGAGCGGCGTGCCTGGCCATGGTGCTCGCGTACCATGGGCGCTGGATCTCGCTCGAAGAGGCGAGGGCCGAGACGGGTGTCTCACGTGATGGAGCCAAAGCGCTCAACATGGTGAGGGCCGCGCGGGCCTATGGCCTCGAGACGAAGGCGATGCGGCTCGACTCCGCCGAGGTTCGTTCCACGAAGCTGCCCTGCATCGTCTTCTGGAACATGAACCACTTCGTCGTGGTCCGGGGCTTCGACGACGGCGTGGTCCTGATCAACGACCCGGCGCAGGGAGTCCGGCGGGTGCCTGCCGACGAGTTCGACAAGGCGTTCACGGGCGTCGTGCTCGCCTTCGAACCCGGGCCGGAATTCCAGAAGGGCGGGCATCCGACGAGCCTCGCCTCCGGTCTACGCACGCGTCTGCAGGGATCTTCTGCCGGCCTCGCGCTGGTCGTCTTGATCGCTCTCTCTCTCGTCATCCCCGGCATTCTCATCCCCGCTTTTCTGCGCGTCTTCATCGACGACTATCTCGTCGGGCACCGTGCGGATTGGCTCCGGCCGATCGTGTTCGGCTTCTGTATGGCCGCTCTCATCCACACGGTGCTGGACTACCTGCAGCAGCGGTACCTGTTGCGTCTGCAGATCAAGCTCGCTCTCACGTCGTCGAGCAAGTTCATCTGGCACCTTCTGGGGCTGCCGATGCAGTTCTTCACGCAGAGGTTCGCCGGAGATCTCGCGCGGCGGGTCGAGGCCAACGACCGGGTGGCCGCGCTGCTCTCGGGGCAGCTTTCGACCAACCTCGTGAACATGGTTTCAGTCGTCTTCTACGGCGCCGTGATGTTGGCCTACGATGTATCTCTCGCGCTCATCGGCATGACGCTCGAGCTTCTGAACATGGTCGCCATGAAGGCGGTATGGCGACGGCGCGAGGACGTGAACCGGCTTCTTCTTCAGGTGCAGGGCAAGCTCCAGGCGACTGCCATGAACGGACTCCTGATGATGGACACGGTAAAGGCAGCCGGGGCCGAACTAGACTTCTTCCAGCGTTGGGCGGGGCAAGAGGCACGCTACATCGGAACTCAGCAGGACCTCGGCGTCGTGACGCTTCGACTCCAGAGTGTGCCGGTTTTTCTCTCGGGCGTCACCAATGCGATCGTACTGGGCTACGGCGCGTTGGTCGTCATGAACGGCGATCTGACGATCGGCGGCCTGATCGCGTTTCAGAGCCTGCTGGCCAGCTACTCGGGGCCGATCCGTGGGTTCGTGCAGTTCGGAAGCCAGCTGCAGCAGGCGACTGGCGACCTGGCGCGCCTCGATGACGTCCTGAACTATCCGAAGCCAGCTCTTGCAGAGGCGCGGCCCTTTCCGGTCGGCGTGACGGGCGCGCGGCCGAAGCTGTCCGGACGCGTCGAGATCCGTGGGCTGGAATTCGGATACAGCCGCCTTGGGGATCCTGTCATCCAGGACTTCGATCTGAACCTTCAGCCAGGGGCGCGCGTCGCGATCGTGGGACTCACCGGCAGCGGAAAATCGACGATCCTGAAACTCATCACGGGCCTCTATCAGCCCTGGAAGGGAGAGATCCTTCTCGACGGTCGTCCGCTGCAGGAGATCGACCCTCGTCTGGTCGCGAACTCGATCGCCGCCGTCGATCAGGAGATCTTCCTCTTCGAGGGAACGGTTCGAGAGAACATCACTCTGTGGGATGGAACCGTTTCGGAGCAGACGGTTACTCGAGCGGCCCGCGACGCTTGCATCCACGATGTTCTCATGCGGCGGCCGAGCGGCTACGCGGCGCGCATCGAGGAGGGTGGGAGCAATTTCAGTGGGGGCGAGCGCCAGCGGCTCGAGATCGCGCGGGGTCTGGCCATCGAGCCGAGCATTCTCGTTCTCGACGAGGCGACGGCCTCACTCGACGCGGTGACCGAGATGCTCGTCGATGACCACATTCGGCGTCGTGGCTGCACCGCGATCATCGTGGCCCATCGTCTCAGCACCATTCGAGACTGCGAGGAGATCATCGTCTTGAACGAAGGCCGGGTCGTCGAGCGCGGTACGCACGACGATCTGAAATCGGCCGGTGGGGAGTACGCGCGCCTCATCCAGGCGCAGTGATCGAGGACGCGCGTGGGTTTGCCAGATACGAAGCACGACCTCGTGGATCTACCGTTCGCTCCCCCGGAGGTCTGGCGCGAGCGCGTAACCGGGAACCAGACGGTGCGATTGGACGGCCGAGACGCGATGTGGGCGGTGGTCCGCGGCGGCGCCGACGTCTTTGCGGTTCTTCCCCACGAGGGGGAGAGCGACGGGCCGCGTCGGTTCCTCTTTCGGGTCCCGGTCGGTGGGCTCGTGTTCGGAATCGAAGCGGGCGATGGTCGTCCCGACGTCGGCATGGTCGCGGTTCCCACGGCCGAGGGAGAGCTGGTGCGGCTCGACCGATCCGTGCAGAAACCGATCGAGGACGAAGCCGTCCGCGCGGCGGCGGCGCGAGTAATCGATCAGTGGGTGGAGGCGCTGAGCAAGGCGGTCTCCTCCTCTCTTGCGCCGCGTGAGGCTCGGCATGCGCTCGCGGGAGAGACTCTCTCGCTCCAGGTCGGGGAATCGATCGTTGCTCCGGACGGCGTCGTCTGGGCACAAGTGCCTTCGGGAGCGCTTGCTCTCGAGGGCACCGAGCCGCTCGGAGACGATGCCGAGCGAACCGTTCTTCCGGTGACGTCGACCGGGTGGCTCGAGGCCCGCGACGAGGTGGAGCTGAAGCTACGTGATAGCGCGGCGTGCGCTCGCTACGGTGTGGTCTTCGCGGGCTTGCGATCCTTTCACACGGCTGCGCTGCGGCGACTGGGCGAGCGTGAAGTCGTTTGGATTCGGGAGGAGAGCGAACGTCTGGCCTACGCGCAGGCGGCTCGGGAAGGAGTCATCGACGGATCGCTCCGCCAGCTCGATTCCGTCCTTCGCCGGAAGGTTCTGCAGCTGTCCTTTGCTTCCGGGGGGCTCCGCGGGCTGCCGCTCGTGGCCGCCTTCGAGACGGTCGCGCGAGCGACCGGCATCGACGCGCCCGAGACCCGAGGAGCGAGAACGCTCGCGTCGCACCGCGACCCGGTGGCGGCCCTCGCGCGAGCGGCGCGTGTCGCGATTCGGCGGGTCGAGCTGGTCGGAGAATGGTGGTCCGAGGACGGCGGCCCGATGCTCGGATTCGTCGGCGAGGAGCCGGAGCAGCAACCCGTGGCGTTGTTGGCGTCGAGCTCCCGGAGCTACGTGGTCTTTGATCCGCAGGACGGTTCCCATCGTGCGGTCGACTCGGTGGTGGCGAAGGAAATCTCGAGCTCGGCTTACGTTCTCTACAAGCCGTTTCCGGCCACCGTGGTGCGCGCAACGGAGCTTTTGCGGATGGGCCTCCAGGGGAGTGGCTTCGATCTGTTCGTCGCGGTTGCGGCGGGCTTCTGCGCGGGCCTGCTTGCCCTGCTGGTGCCGATGGCGACCGCGGTCGTGTTGGACGACGTGATCCCGAACGCCGAGCGGAGTCAGCTGTTGCAGTACACGCTCTTGCTGATCGCGGCGGCGGTGGCGGTCACATTGTTCTCGTACTCGGAGCTGATCAGTCTGCTCCGTATCCGCGGCAAAATGGACAATCGGCTGCAGTCCGCGGTTTGGGAGAGGTTGCTCGGGCTGCCGATGTCCTTCTTCCGCCGGTTCAACGCAGGTGACCTCGCTCTACGCGCGATGGGGGTCAACTCGATGGCCTCGACGCTCGCCACGGCGACCCTGCACTCGCTGTTCAGCGGCGTCTTCTCCGTCTTCAGCCTCGGCCTGATGATCTACTATAGTTGGAAGCTCGCCATCGTGGGAACGATTCTCGTGTTTCTGGCGACGTGCATCGGGCTTCTGATCATCCGCGTACAGCTGAAGTACCAGCGACCGCTACAGATGACGATGGGGTCGATCGCCGGCCAGGTGCTCCAGATCGTCGGTGGTATCGCAAAGCTTCGGGTCGCCGGCGCCGAAGGCCGCGCGTTCGCGGCCTGGGCGGAATCCTATGCGAGGCAGAAGCTCCTGACGCGCAAGGCGCGCAGTCGGGCGAACGCGTTCATGGTCTTCTCACGCTCCTTCATGCTGTTCTCGACGGCCATCATCCTCGTTGGCATTTCGTATCTCGCGGAAGGCATGGAGGTCGGAAGTTTCGCAGCCTTTCATGCGGCGTACGCACAGTTCGCCGGCGGCGCGATGGGACTCCTTATGGCCGTGAACTCGACGATCTCGATCGTCCCCCTCTACGAGCGCGCCCGACCGATCCTCGACACCATCCCTGAAATCATTCCGCACGCCGCTGATCCCGGAGATCTCCGAGGCCGCGTCGAACTGGATCAAGTCTGCTTTCGTTACGAGAAGACCGGCGAGCTGATCCTCAACCACATGACGTTGGCAGTCGAGGAGGGGGAGTTCGTCGCCGTGGTAGGCTCTTCCGGGGCCGGTAAGTCGACGCTCTTTCGGTTGATTTTGGGATTCGAGACGCCGGAGTCGGGGACGATATCGTTCGATCGACGCAACATCGCCGGCCTCGACCTCGGTGCGCTCCGCCGTCAGATCGGTGTCGTTTTGCAGGACGGCAAGCTGATGCCCGGCACCATCTTCGAGAACATCGTGGGCTCGTCGACTCTCGGCGAAGACGATGCCTGGGAGGCGGCGCGCTTGGCAGGGCTCGAAGCGTTCATCCGGAAGCTTCCGATGGGGATGCACACCTTCGTGAGCGAGGGCGCCGCGACGTTCTCGGGCGGCCAGCGCCAACGTCTCATGATCGCGCGCGCGATCGTGAAGAAGCCGCGAGTTCTGCTGTTCGATGAGGCGACGAGTGCTCTCGACAACCAGACTCAGGGCGTGGTGGCGGCTGCGATCGAAGAGCTGAACGCGACGCGCATCGTGATCGCCCATCGATTGAGCACCATCGTGAAGGCAGACCGAATCGTCGTTCTGGATCACGGGCGCCTCGTGCAGAGTGGGAACTACGAGCAGCTTCTCGCGCAAGACGGCCTCTTTGCGGAGTTGGCCAGGCGGCAACTCGCGTGAGGCCTTCGTCCCGCGTTGGCGTGTGTCTCGCCGCGCTCTTGGCCTCGGGTTGCGCGGGAGCGTTCCTGGAGGTCTCTCCGCATCGAGGGGCCCCGGCGTCGCCTGACGAATATTGGCGAGCGGATCCCGCCGGCATCGATGGGGCGCGCCCCCTGACGGGCAACGAAGAGGCCACGTTCATCCATCCGGACGATCTCGACCATTTCGATACGCAGAATGCGGCGCTCGGACTGGGCCGGCTGATCGATGTGGCGCTCCACAATAGCCCGAACACGCGTAGTACGTGGTCGGCAGCGCGCGCGCAGGCCGCGGCGGTGGGTGCCGCGCGGGGTGCGTACTATCCTCAGATCGACATGGATGCCGACCTCATGTTCGCCGAGGGGATCTCCGCGAGCGGCTCCCGTGCATTTACGGAGCGCTCCTTCGGTCCGGAGTGGACGCTCTCGTGGCTTCTGTTCGATTTCGGAGCGCGGGAAGCTTCGATCGAGGCGGCGCTCGAACAGTTGATCGCTGCGAACTGGCAGCATGACCAAACGGTCCTCGACACGGTTCTGATCACGGTCCAGGCGTATCACCAGCTCGCGGGCGCGCTTCGGCAGGTCGACGCGAGTGAGCTCTCGGTGAGCGACGCGGCGGCGAGCGTGCGTGCGGCGAAGGCACGGATGGAAGCCAAGATCGGCACCGCGTACGATTTCCTGCAGGCGGAAACGACGCTGGCTCAGGTGCAGATCAACTTGGAGGGCTATCGGGGGCAGGTGGAGATCGGGCGGGGTCAGCTTCGCACCGCGGTCGGCCTTCCGGCGAACTTCGATCTGGAGGTGAAGAAGGACGATTCTCGGGCCGATCTCGGGGCCACGATGGGCAGCGTCGACGAGATGATCGAGACCGCCCGGCGGCTTCGGCCGGACCTGGGCGGCGCGTGGGCCGAACTGCGAGCGAGCGAGGCCGAGGTGTGGGCTGCGAAGGCCGCGATGTTGCCGAGCCTGAGCGCGTCGGGAAGCGTCCAGAGGCTCACGGTGGACAGCGACCTGCCGACGGAGCGCGGCTGGCCCTACACGACCGGGGTGACCGTCTCGCTGCCTCTCTTTACGGGATTCACGAACGTGAACCAGGTGCTGGAGGCTCAAGCGACTGCGGAGGTCGCTCGCGCGAATGCGGTCGCTGCCGAGCAAACGGCGATCGAGGAAGTCTGGTCTTCGTACGCCAACTTGCGCACGGCGGAGGCGACCGTGAAGACGAGCCAGCGTTGGCTCGAGGCTGCCCGCAAGTCGTACAAGGCCGCGCGAGTGGCCTACGACAACGGGCTCGGCAACATCATCGAGTTGCTCGACGCACAGATTGCCCTGTCGACCGCACGATCCCAACTCATCGGCGCGGAGACCACCTGGCTCATGGGGCTCGCGCAGCTCGCGCACGACGTAGGGCTCTTCTCCCGCGAGGCCACGACGCATCGTGTCCTCGGCGAGCTTCGCGCACCGGCGCTCGGCGCGGGCCGATCGCCGGCGGGGATCGAGTAGGCATGATGGGGGGACGCACGGCACGAGGAAGTCGGTCCGAGGCCGCCGGTGAGGGTGGAGGGCTGCACCTCGTGGTGACGGCGATGAGCGTGATCCTGGTCGCGGCTGGCGCGATTCGCTTCGGGATGCAGAGCCGATCTTTCGTGGCGCAGCATCCGATGAATCTGGTGTGGATCGGAGGGAGCCTGGTGGCGGGGCTTCTCGTCTTCGGGGCGAACGGCGCACGCGTGGGTCTGCGCGCCGTGGCGCCCTGGTTC
>JAJCZO010000280.1 GCA_029262355.1 Deltaproteobacteria bacterium | reverse complement strand
TATCGCCCTCTATTGGTTCGAGCAAGACCAGAAGCCTGCCGTCGCTCTCTTACTGATCAAGTGCGTCGGCGTACCCGCGGGCCGCGATAGGTCACAACGAATAGTCACAAGACTCGTAGACGCCGCGGTGCGGGTCGTCTCCGACGACGTGGTGCGTGCGGCTCTTACAAGGCGGGTCCTCCTCGTGGGGCGAAACGAGGGATTCGGCGAGATGCTGTCGCCGCTTGTCGAGCACCTCTCGATGACCGTGGCGCGTCAGGAGGCCGAGCAGTGGGCCGCGGCGCCGTACAACTTCCAGTACTCGAAGTTGTCGCCGCTCGTGGCTCGAGTCTGGTGCGACGCCGCTCCCGGCGCAATGTCGGCCGCGGTGGTGAAACTGCTCGACTCTCGGAGCGAGCACGAGAGACGTAGTCTGATCCTGGAAGCTCTTATGGAGCCGGCTGACGAGCTCCTCGCCGCGATCTCGATCGTGTCTGCGAGGGAGGCCGTAGCCAAAGACCTAGACCCCAGGACGGCAGACCTGAGCTCGTTGCTGGCGCCGGTGGCCGACGCCCCGGCTTTTGCTCTTCGCAACGCGCGTGTACTCAGGAACCAGTGTCTGCTCCTCTACCTTGCACAATCGTTCGCGCGTCAGAGTCGTTTCGCCCGTGTGGGCGATCTTCACGACATCGAGGAGCTCTGGCTCACCGCCCCAAGAGAGCACCTTCTTCCAGTCATCGACCAGTACGTCGAGACCGCCATGAGCGGCGAGGAGGAGCTTCTTCTGAGCCCTCTCGTCGTCGCTGCCACGGCAAACGCCGATCTCCGGCTGCGAATCGAAGCCTTGGCGACTGACGCCAGCGTCGGCGGCCAGCTCACCTCGCGCCTACGCAGTGTACTCGTGCTCAGCGGCGCGTTTGGCGCGGCCGAGGAAGATGCCTATTCCGCAGTGGAGTCCGTGGCCTCATGGATGAAGTTCCGGGACGAGCCACCGGCCCCCCTGGCCGCGCCGAGTGCGACGTGGATTACCGACGCCGGCATCGAAAGGACGCTCCGCAGTGCGGTCGCGCGCGCCGCCCGCAGAATGATGAACTGGTCTGGCCGGGTCACCGCGAATGAGGAGGCGCTGACGCCGCAGCTTGCTGGCTTGGTGCGCGAGGCGCTCAACGGGGAGCGGATGGAACTCTCGGCTAGGGGGATCACACTGACCGCTACGGACTATCCAACGAAGAAGGACAAGGAGAAGGTGGTCGGTGCCGACGTAGCACTCGTGATTGACGTGCAAGCGAAGCGTTGGCTGAAAGGGAAGTGGGTGAGCTTCGTCCAGGTCAAGCTGGACCCAGCTACTGGCAAATCCCCGTGGTGGTCGATCGAGCGTGAGCAGCTAAAGAAACTTCTCCACATCGATCCAGGGGCGAGCTACTGGCTCTTCGACCGTCTTGGCCAGGTTCACGTAGTCCCAGCGAAGTTCCTCTTCGCGATGGGGGCATCGCGGCCGAGGAGGAAGAAGCCTGGCGAGAAACCGACGTTCACCATCCACTACCGACAGGTACGTTCGGCCGCCATCGGCCTGGATGGCTTCTTCGTGGATCTCCTCGCGGGCTCGTGGCTTGGTAGCTCCGCAGCGGCGGCGATAGAGATTGCCGAATCCCGCCACGCCACGGTGCGGGCGAAGCGAGTTATCAGCCTCAAGGTCGAAGTGGGAAAGGTCGTCCATGATGATCGCTGGCCGGACTGAGCGGGGACATCAGGCCACCAACCTCCACCTCGCGCAGCTCTGGCGTTTTGCGCGGGGAGGGGTGCCCGGCGACGCGGTGCGCCTCTCTGATCGCGGCGAGCGCCTGGCCGAGCGTCGCGACCGAGGCGTCGGCGTTCGCCCACGCGGTCAGGTAGAGTGCGACGGTCGTTAGCTGCGTCGGGCAAACCGCGAAGCCGCGCTCATCGCACCGCGCCTCGAAGCGCGCCCACCGGTAGCGGTAGGCGTCGCGGGTCCTCTCGGAACGAGCGGCGGTCGCGTACGCGCGCGCGTCCTCGATGAGCTCGGGGTCGACGTGGAGGAGCGCGGTGTCGTCGATCGGAGCCAGAACGGAGGGAAGGCGGTCGGATTCTTCCAGGGTTCGTTATCGGACGGCGGCTCGGCGAGGGGGAGGGAGGCCACGAGCGGCGCGAGGCGGCGGCCCTGGAGGCCGCCCGGCAGGGTCCCGTCTGCGGTACCATCGGATCAGGTGAAGATCTCCACCAGCGTTTCGAGGACCATGTCCTCGACAAGCTCTTTGAACTCAACGCGATTCGGGCAGGCCAATGAGCGGGCTCGTGACAGAACAGCGTTCTCCAGCGTTCTCCAGCGTTCTCGATGCGTCGCGTCAGAGCCGTACGACCTGCGCCCTTAGGGAGCTAACCACATGCGATTGGATTCCATTCGAATCAAGAACTTCCGGAGCATCACACGCGCTTCGAGAGTACCGATCTCGAAATCTACAATACTCATTGGTCCGAACAACGAGGGAAAAACGAACGTCCTCCGCGCTTTGGTGCTTGCGACCGGCTTCTTGCTTGAAAGACAGCATCCGAAAGTTCGGCCGCGTAGCGGGAGATGGCGCGATGATGTCTACGACTGGGAACGAGATTTCCCCCTGCAGCTTCAGCAGTCGAAGCCGCAGGGTGAGTCAGAATTCATCCTGGATTTCGTTCTCACGCCCGACGACGAAGAAGGCTTCAAGGCTGAGGTGGGTAGCAGCGTCACGAAGCACCTTCCGATCAAGATTCTCGTCGGCGCGGATGGACGACCGAAAATCAGCTTCTACAAAAGAGGCCCTGGGGGGAAGAAAATCTCGGAGAAAACGGAGAAGATCGCCGAGTTCGTGACTCGCCGATTTGGCCTCGACTACATCCCCGCGGTCCGAACAGCAGTGTCCGCACGCGAGGTCGTGGAATCGCTTGTGGCGAGGGAGTTGAGCCAACTGGAGGATGATGCCGACTATCGTGACGCACTACGGAAAGTGGCTGAGCTCCAGCAACCAACCCTCGACCAGCTTTCCCAGACTATCGGAACAACGCTCAAGCAGTTCTTGCCCGCTGTGCAGTCGGTTGTTGTCGCAGTTGCTGAGAAGCACCGCTACGCGGCCCTGAGGCGCACTGAAATCCACGTTGATGACGGCATTTCTACGGAGCTTAGGTACAAAGGTGACGGCGTTCAGAGTCTCGCTGCACTTGCCCTGATGCGCCACGCTTCCGGGGGCGTCCGAAAGGGCAAGGACGTCGTCGTCGCGATCGAAGAACCTGAATCACACCTCCACCCACGCGCGATCCACGAACTACACGAGGTGATCGAGCAGCTAGCGGAACAGCAGCAAGTCGTAATTACGACTCACTGCCCGCTCTTCGTCGACCGCAAGCAGGTCCAGACCAATATCATTGTGCAGGGCGGCAGCGCTCGGCCTGCCAAGAGCCTCGAGGAGATTCGTGAAGTGCTAGGGGTTCGGGCCTCCGACAACCTACGGCATGCACAGCTGGTATTGGTCGTCGAAGGGCAATCGGATCGTGTTGCTTTGACGGCATT
>JAJCZO010000279.1 GCA_029262355.1 Deltaproteobacteria bacterium | reverse complement strand
AACGGATTGCCGTCTATCGGCGTTCGTCGCAAGGAACGGCGACGCAGGAATATAGGCAATCTTCCGAGGAGACGAGACGCGGCGACGGACGTCGAGGGGCGGCAAGGCGTTAACGCTATGTCGACGGCGGTGCACTAGTCTTGCCAACCCGAGTTGTGGGTTCAAATCCCTGTAAGTTCTCAAATCCGCACCGTGAGTCGATCAAGCAGCCTCCAGTGGGAAACCCGGAGCGTTTCGGGTACTCCGAGGGCCGACATGTCAGGTGTTTCTCGACGAGACTTTCTCACCGGCTCCGCCGCGGTGGCGGCGGGAGCCGTGGCCAGCGCATGCGCCGCCGAGGCGACCAGGCCCGCGGCCGCGTTCCGCTCCTCAACCGGCCGCCGCCCCAACCTCCTTCTGCTGTGGACAGACCAGGAGCGTCTCTTCCAGCATTGGCCGGCGGGCTGGGTCGCCGAGCATCTCCCGTCGCAGGCCCGTCTGGAGCGCCACGGCCTATTCTTCGAGAACGCCTTCACGGCAGCCGCCCAATGCACGCCGAGTCGCGCGACGTTCCTCACGAGTACGTACCCGGTCGTGAATGGGGTGACCAACACGCTGGCCGCACCCCTCTTCCCGCTGCAGAGCCATCAGATGAACATGGCGCGACTGCTCGGCGAGGCGGGCTACAGGGTCGGCTACAAGGGCAAGTGGCACCTGTCGGTGCCGGTGCAGGTCGGACCGCCCGGCATCTTCAGCAGCGACGACTCGGGCTGGTCGGCCGCCGACATCGTCGAGCACGAACGCGCCTACGGGGTGAGCGGGTGGAACCCGCCGGACGCCGGTACGACCGAGTTCTCGTTGCCGACCATGGGCGGAGGCTGGGCCGACAACGACGGCCGCATCGTCAGCGGCGTGACGCCGGGCGCCTCGCGTCAGACGCCGGGCTACGGAGAGAGCGCTCTCGATTTCCTCGAAGCGTACGCGGGCTCGGATCGCACCGAGCCGTTCTGCCTCTTCGTCTCCCTGGTGAACCCGCATGACGTTTCGATCTTTCCCCGCTTGTACGAGCAGGCGGGCTACTCGCGCGAGCAGTTCGAGCACCTCGGCATCGAGCTGCCGAGCAACTTCGCCGATCCTCTCGACGGCAAGCCGAAGATCCAGAAACTCTTCCGTGACTACTTTGCACGCCCCGACCAGGGCGGCCCGCTGGCGAGCGAGCGCGAGCGCCTCGCCTACGTGAACTTCTACGCGCACCTCCACGAGGTCGTCGACCGACACGTCCTCGCCGTTCTCGACGCGTTGGACGCGCACGGGCTCACCGACGATACGGTCGTCTTCCGCTTCAGCGACCACGGCGAACAGGGACTCTCGCACGGGCTTCGCCAGAAGATGTTCACGGCCTACGAGGAGACGATTCGGGTTCCTCTCATCGTCTCGAATCCGCGGCTCTTTCCCGAAGCGGTGCGGACCTCGTCGTACGCGAGCCTGATCGACTTGCTGCCAACCGTAGCCGGGCTCGCGGGGATCGAGCCGGCCAGCCTGCGATCGCGCGGGGCGCGCGGCCTGGACCTCTCGCCGGTGATCGCGGATCCCCGCCAGCGGATGCAGGACTCGGTCCTGTTCACGTACGACGACTGGTTCGGGGAGGACTTCGAGAAGGTCGTGCGCGGGGTGCCCGGCCACATCCGATGCGTGCGCGAGGGCTCCTGGATGTACGCGGTCTACTTCACCGGCGACGGTGCCGCGTTCGACCACGAGCTCTACGAGCTAACGAGCGATCCCGGTCAGCTCGAGAATCTCTTGTCCGGATCCGTGCCCGGCCCGGTCGCGGCGGAGGCGCGGCGCCTGCATGCGCTCCTCACGACGAAGGTCGAGGCGGCCCATGCGTTGCCCGGCGGCTTCGATTGGTCCGCGGCGACGCCGCCGGCCGTCGCGTGATTTCCCCCATTTTTAGGAGAGCAGATGTCGACGAACGATTGGGTCGCCTCGGGCGGAGTCTTCTTGTTGCTGCTGGCGTACTTCCTGAATCTCATTGGACTGCTCGAGAACCAGTCCCGGGTGTACCACGCACTGAACACGGTCGGCGCGGCGGTCGCCGCCTACGCTTCCTACCGGATCGGATTCTTTCCCTTCGTCGTGCTCGAGGGAACATGGTGTGTGGTCTCTCTCGTCGCACTGCTCAGAGGCACAGCCGGACACGCGGCCGCCTGACCCGACCGCCGTATCCGGAAACTTGGCCCGCGCGTTTGTTCGTGGCGAACACCCTTCCTGGGCGGGCAACGTGCCGGAGGTGGCCCCGAGAGATCGGCCCAGGAACTCCCGACCTCTTTGACCACGTACAGACACACCATACCGCTCGATAGCCAGAGCCTTTCGGCCGACATCGCTGGGGTCCGATACGTTCGTGCGTCGGCTCAGAGCGGGATGAATCGCTTCAGCTTCTTGCTTCTCTCATGTCGTTCGATGGAGGGCACGACTTCCACGCGCACCTTCGGATCCTGCAATCCTGCTCTCTCCAACGCCGTGGCCAACTCGCCTTCGAGTCGCGCGACGAGAAGCCCGTCCGCCCCTACGATTCTGACGTGCGCCCCCTCCTTCGTCTGCGTGACCTGATACTCCGCCACTTTGGCCTGTCGGCTGAGCACGCTGCGAAATGTATGCGGATGAACGAGGCCCTCGCCGTATCGAAAAACATCATCCTGTCGCCCGTGGATCGTCATCATCCGATGGCCCTGCCACGGGCACCCGGGCGCCGGCGGGGCCAGAGTCACCTCGTCGGTGATCTCGTAGCGAATGATGGGGAGGACCCGGTTCGTGAGGTTGGTGACAAAGAGCTTGGCGCTTCGTTCTCCTTCGGAGACGGGCCGCCCCTCGGAATCAACCGCTTCGATGATGACGAGATCCTCGCTGACGACGAGGCCGTCGTAACCGGGGAATGAAGACGCACCGAAGCCGACCTCGGTCGATCCCCATATGTCTCGAGTGGCGACGGGAAAGGCCTTGGCGACGGCCTCCCTGGCTTCGGGGAGGAAGGACTCGCCCCCCTGGCTGACGGCTTGTGGCTCGATGCGGAGACGTCCGGCCAACTTCTGGAGCGAGAGTTCGTGGAGCATGGAGGCGTACCCGACGAGCACTTCGGGCTGGATCTCCTCGAGCTGCGCGATGAGTTCGCCAATGGGGAGGGAAGCAGAGAGGGAGACCGTTCTCGTGAGTTCAGGGTTCGAGAAGCAACGAGTGATCGCACCACCCATATGGTTCGACCCCACGGAGCCGATGTTCACGACGGTGAAGGGCGGAGCAATGCCTCCAACCGTGAGCCCCCAGGCGTACAATCGGGAAGCACTGAGTCGCAATCCCTCGAAGTCCCACACCATCACGGCTCGGTGGCCGGTCGTCCCTCCGGTCGCAGCGGCGTGGTAGGTGTCGAGCAGATACGAGGGGCCGTCCGTTCCGATCCGATCGATGTGATCGTTTGCCAGATTGAGGGAAAGGTCGCGGTCGCACACGATCTCGTTCCAGTTGGCCATGAGGTCCGACTTCGTCATCGGCCCGATGCCGGTCAGGTCCGCAGCGGAAAGAGAATCAATGTCGACTGGATGGAGCCGCTCGCGATGCCACGGTGAGTGGGCCCTGGCGTGTGAGAGCAGGGCACGCAGTCGTTCGTCGCGAAGTGCATGTTGCTGCTCTCTCGATGCAACGACTCTCTCGACTTCTCCCCCGAGTCCGGCCTCCAAGGCCTGCACGTGGCGCTGGCGGTCGACCTCGTAGTCTCCAGTGGCGTTGGCAATCATCTCGACTCCTTTGATGAAGGTGAAAGATCAGCCCCATACTTCCTTTGGGAGTATAGTGGAGATATACTCCCAAGGGAAGTATGATTCTCGAATGCCGAAGATGAGTCCGACAGCCTACGCGATCCTGGGTCTCCTGGCGTCGCGACCGTGGTCTGCCTATGAGCTGGCCCGCCATATGAAGACGAGCAACAACCTGCGCTTCATCTGGCCCCGCGCCGAGAGCAAGATCTACCAGGCACCCAAGGACCTGGTTGCCAGGGGCTGGGCCACCAGCCGTGAGGAGAGCGTCAAGGGGCGCTCTCGCACGGTCTATCGAATCACGGCGAAGGGAGGACGTGCACTCCGGATCTGGCTGGAGGAGCCGCCGGCCTTGCCCCATTTCGAGATCGAGGCCGCTCTCAAGGTGACGTATGCGACGGGAGGCAGCGTCGAGCAGCTGCGGGAGACGCTGCGATCCATCCGGGCTGAACAGCTCGTAATGGGGGAGTCGATGGTTGCTTCAGGGCTGAAGGTGTTGGAGGACGGCTTCGCCATGCCCGAGCGCGCCCATACGTCCGCTCTGGTGGCGGAACTCGTGGCGCAACTCGCCGGCGCGATGGCGGCGTGGGCGACGTGGGCGGAGAAGGCGGTGAGCGAGTGGGACGAGATCGAAATCGACGCCGAGAAGGAGACCTGGGCACGCGAGACCTACGAACGGATCCTGACCACGGCCCAGGGGCGGCTGGAGAAGGCCCGGCTGGACTTGGACGAGTGAGTTCATCGAACCCGTTTTCAGTCCGAAGTGTCGAATGGTGCCAGAACTCGGCAGAACAGCACGGAGGGTACGGCGCGCCCCGTCGGGGCCGACCGACCGGGCCGCCTCATGCGCCTCGACGATCGCCTTCACCGACCGCCAATCGCTCCGTGTCGATGAAAAGTTCGAGATCGTCTCTCATGCCGAAAACCGTGCACACGACCGTTGGTCACCGCCACACGACGTGCCAAGATCCCCCCAACCAACGGAGGCTCACGACGTGCCCAAGATGACAATCGATAAGGGCTTCTTCACCTCGAAGGACGAGGTCATGCAGGACATCGCCAAGACGGGCTTCTGGCCGCACACGTTCGTCTCGAACAAGTCGCCGGAGCTGCCCGTTCACTACCACGACCACGACGTCATCGGATACGTGATCGAGGGCGAGACCTACCTTCTCGAGGAAGACGAGACGAAAGTCGCCATCGGAGCCGGCGACCGACTCAATATTCCGAAGGGCGCCTGGCACGCCGAGGGCGAGGTCACCGATCGGGTGGTCTACATCGTGACCCTGCGTGAGCCCATCACCCTGCTGGAGGCGATCATGCCTCTGGAGCCTCGGGGGCCGTTCCCTTCGTTTGATTGACGCTTGGGCGCCTCGAACGACCAGAGGAGCCCGTTCGGTTCCTCGTGAGTCTGCGCTACCGCAGAGGAGTCGCGGAGGATTCCCTCATGGAACGAGAAGAAACGACATCGGCAGACGCCCCGCGCAGCAAGCTCGCCACGGCGGAAACCAACGAACGGTTCGTGCCGGGTGACAATTGCGTCAAAGAGCCGAAGATCCCATGAAGGCAGCGGTCAGCTACGAGTACAACCAGCCCATCGAGGTGGTCGACATCCAGATCGGCGACGTGGGCCCCTGGGACATCCGAGTGCAGGTCAAGGCAACCGGCCTGTGTCATTCGGATGTCGCCGTGCAAACCGGAGCCCTGCCCTTCCCACTTCCAATGATCCTCGGCCACGAGGGCGCGGGTGTCGTGCTGGAGGTGGGCTCCGAGGTCACACAAGCGCACGTCGGAGACCACGTGGTGCTGTCCGCTCTCATCCATTGCGGTGTGTGCGACAACTGCGTGAAGGGCCGACCCAACCTATGCCTGTGGGGCCTCAGCACGATCTTCTCGGGGAAGAACCCCGACGGCACGCTGCGCGCCCGGGACGCGGAAGGCCGTGAGATCCACCAGTTCGCTTCCATCGGTACGCTCGCCGAAGAGCTGATCTGCAGCGAGAAGCACGCTGTTCCGATCGACAAAGAGGTCCCCTTCGCCGCCGCCTGCCTCACCGGCTGTGGCGTCCTCACCGGGATGTCGGCGGTGCTGAACCGCGCACGGGTCGAGGCCGGGAAGTCCGTCGTCGTGATCGGCTGCGGCGGGGTGGGCCTGAACGTGATCCAAACCGCGGCCATGGCCAACGCCGGGCGGGTGCTGGCGATCGATCTCCACGAAGACAAGCTCGCCATGGCGCGCGAGTTCGGCGCCACCCACACCGTGCAGAGCGGACCTGGAGTCGACATCCCCGCGCAGGTGCGCGCGCTCACCGGTGGCATGGGTGCCGACTACGTATTCGAAGTCGTCGGCGTACCGGAGGTCGTTCGTCAGGGCTGGGATTCGTTGTGCGTCGACGGAACGCTGGTCGCGATCGGCGTACATCCCTCCACCGCCGAGATCACGTTGCCGGCCGCGGACATCTCGTCGACCGAGAAGACGCTCATGGCGTGCCTGTACGGCACGTCGCGTCCAACCAAGGACATTCCCCTCGCGATCGCGCTCTACCAGCAGGGACGCCTCAAGCTCGACGAGCTGATCACGCATCGCTTCGCCCTCGAAGACATCAACGAAGCCGTAGAGAAGATGCACGCGGGACACGACGCCCGAGGAGTCGTCGTCTTCTGACGGACGCCAGGGTCTCGCGCCCGATGCCGCAGGCCTTGCGATCGGGTCTCTCGAGGTCCTGTTCATGGGGCATTCCGAGGGCCACACGTTCGGCAATGCACTTACTGCGCTTCGTTGACCTCGACGATCCGGCGGCGACTACGCCACTCGTGCCGCAGAGCATCTGAGGATCACGCAGGCCGTTTGGCAGCGTGCCGGTGGCGCGAAGAATGCGTGCGGTTTACTTGCACGTGATCCTGTCGCCGCTCGTGGTCGTCGAACAACGAGACTCCGAGTCCTCGCCGAACTCGAAGTTGAATCACCCCTATCATCTCCAGGAGGCACACGCGGTCGTCTTGGAGACGGACATTCACGTGGATGCCATCGACCCAGACGTACACGCGCTCTCGGTCCGAGAGGTCTCGCTTCTGGAACTCCTCGTGTTCCGACTCGCACTGGTTCTTCAGCCGCGTGATCCTCGTCGCCGATAGCCCCGCGGCTGCCACACCTACGGGGTGATGACTCTCCACCTACCGACAGTGGATCAACTGCTCCTGGACGCATCCGTTGAACTGCGCCAGGCTCGTAAGGCCGACGTCTGGGGGGTGGTAGTGAAAGTCGTAGGATGCTCGGCACACCCCCGTGTTCTGCTCCTCAGACCAATGTGCGCTCAAAGAAACAAATGGGAGAGAAGGAGAAAAGTGGCCGGAGACGAAGGCGACTGGTGCCATCGGCGTCGTTGATCGCGAGACACACCCGGCATTCGACTCTCTGATCCAGGCAGACCGCCGGGTCCCCGGAAAGCGCACATCCGGGGAAGAGCGCGCCGGTATCCTGACCTTCACAGTGTTTGGTGAGCGCCCGCCCAATCCCCTTCTCGGCGGCCGTGCATGCCTTGGCGATCTTCCCCTTTTCGTCGGGCTGACCCGTCGTCGGGTCACCCGCTTGCGTGAGACAGACGGTCTCCAGGCCTGCGCCGTCCACGATCGTTTCGTCCTTGAGGCCGACCTTCTTGCAGGTGACGAACTCCTTGAGCTTCCGCTGCTCGCACTTCGTCACGGCCTTCCAGACCTGCGCCTGGCACTTGGCCGCGTCCTTGTCCGCCGCCTCCGTGATCAGGGTCCCCGCGTCGAGATCTGGCCCGAAGGCGTCGTGGACGAGGATGAGTGGCCTGGCTCCCGCGAGCTGATGGAGAGCCTGACGAAGCTCGAGCAACCGCCCTTCCCAGCTCGGGTTGGTGTGGCGCTCGCTCAATCTCTTCGCGGTTTCCTCGTCGATGCGGCTCGGCAGCTGGAGGAGCCACCCCGGAGCCCATTCGAACAGTCCATCGAGGACATCGCCGCCGTCTACGTCCTCGCAGAGTCCGTTCAACAGATCGAGGATCGCCGCGCAGCCGTCTGCGCGGCCGTGCAGCTCGATCGACTGGCCACGACCGCAGCGAATCCCGCCGTCGGCGCGCACCTCGTCGAGGAAGTGCTCCACGAGCGCGGTCTTGCCCGAGCCCGCCTCTCCCGTCACGAAGACGACCTCGCGGCTGCCGCTTCTCGCACTCGCAAGGGCTTCATGGAGAGCGGCCATCTCGGCGTCGCGCCCGACGAACCTCGGAGTCGTTGCGCCCTCTTCGCCCGGCTCGATCACGAACCGATAGCCGCGACGCGGCACCGTCGTCAGAAACCGATCGGCCTCGCCACCGAGCGCGACGCGGATCTCTCGAATGCACACCCGCAGGACCGTCGGGCGGACACTCGTGTCGGGCCAGACATCACTGAGGAGCTCGGCACGGGTCACCAACCGGTTCGGATGTTCCGCGAGGTAGAGCAGCACCGCCGAGGACTTCGCCCGAAGCCGGCACTCGTTGCCACGGTACCGCAGCTTGCGCGTTCGCCGGTCGAGGCGAAAGTCGCCGAAGGAGATCATCTGGGGGGTTGTCGGTATTTTTGGATGGTTCACGCGAGCTCCCGCCAGAGGCCGGAACAGGCAGGTCAGCCGCGGCCCACGACAATGGGCTCGTGAGGATTGCCTACCGACCGGAGGCGGCGGCAGTCGACCCCGCCACGGGACCATTCCTCTGCCGACGCGCCAAGCGGGCTTGAATCGGTGGCGGGTGGCTCTATCTCCTTTAGGGTCCTGGGATGGGGCCTCTCAGAGAAGATCCGGATGACACTGAGACTCGAGCCGTTTCCGGGCGACCGCTGGAATCTCGATTGCGCGGCGTGCGTCGACGTCGAACGCAATGTCTACGGTGGAGCTCATACAAAGGATGTCGCCCTGATCGACATCGAAGACCCAGCTATGGCGATACGACGTCTTCCGTCCGACCTGGACCTCAGTCCCGAAGCTCTGGATGCGCGCCCCCGCGCGGGGAAGTCGGCGCAGGATCCCGCGGTTCTCCAGGATCGCCCAACCGAATTGCCCGCCGCTCTCGAGGGGCTGAAGCGGCATGAATCCCGACCGGGATGGGAGAGGCACTCCACCCCACACCAACTCGCCGTAGCGAATTGCGGGGAAGAACCCGGAGTCGGTGCATTCATTCTCGCGGAGCTCGCGCACCCGTCGCATCGCTATCCCGCGAGCGCGCGCTTCTTCCAGCGAAAGAGCTCGGGGTTCGCGTGACAGGTCCACGGTTCGTGGACGGCCGTGTTCGGGCCACTCGACCCGCCTCTTGGCGGCCTGGTCCGCGATCATCTCGTGAAGCGGCCTCGGCGTCCGTAGGCGCTCGTCGCGCAAGCCCATGTCGTGAACGAACGTCGCGGCGAGCTCGCCGCGCGAC
>JAJCZO010000278.1 GCA_029262355.1 Deltaproteobacteria bacterium | reverse complement strand
CGGTCGTCGGCTTCATCGGAAACGGAGCCCGGCTCCTGGTCGGGCGCAGTGTGCGCACCCGCGAGCCGGAGGCTGCCGAGGCGAAGGTGAGCCAGGCCCTCGAGTCCTTCCAGTCCCACTACCGGGCTCATTGCCTCGATCAGACCCGACTGTACCCGGGCATGGAGACCGCGCTGCGTGATCTTCACGGGGCCGGACGCCGGCTCGCGGTCCTGACGAACAAGCCACGCGGCTTCTCTGACGATATTTTGACCGGCCTGGGCATCGGCTCGTTGTTCTCTGGGGTGATCGGCGGCGACGATCTTCCGACGCGAAAACCCGACCCGGCCGGGCTGCAGCGGCTCGTGGCCGAGGCGCGCTGTGGCCTCCGCGAAGCCGTTCTGGTTGGCGACTCCACCGTCGACATCGCCACGGCGACCAACGCCGGAGTCGATTCGTGCGGCGTGGGGTGGGGCTTCAGTGCCGCGGCCGACCTTCGCGCGGCCGGCGCCACGCAGATCGTGGGCCACCCGTCCGACCTCGTCGCGGGCCTAGGCCGCCGGGCTCGTAGCTGAATCCGTCTGGCCGTCCGGCCTGGCATCGTCCAGGGCCAGCGCCAGCACGTCCTCGAGCTTCTCGACAAAGAGCAGCTTCATCTCCGACCGCACACTGGCGGGTACGTCCTCGATGTCCTTCTCGTTGCGTTTGGGAAGGAGAACCGTCTTGATTCCCGCGCGCCGTGCGGCGAGAACCTTCTCCTTCACCCCGCCGATCGGCAGGACCGTGCCTCGCAGCGTGATCTCCCCCGTCATCGCCACGTCCGGGCGGACGGGCCGATTGGTGAGGAGCGAGGCCAGGGACGTCGCGATCGTCACGCCGGCCGAGGGACCGTCTTTCGGAATTGCACCAGCCGGCACGTGCACGTGGATGTCGGACGTCTCGAAGAAGTCGGGCTCGATCCCGAGGCTCGCCGCGCGTGATCGCACGAGCGACAGTGCGGTCTGCGCGGACTCTTTCATCACGTCACCCAGCGAGCCGGTGAGAGTGAGTCCCTTCTTGCCCTGCATTCGCGTTGACTCGATGAAGAGGATGTCGCCGCCGTTCGGTGTGTACGCGAGGCCGGTCACGACGCCGGGCTCGCCCTGACGTTCCGCGACCTCGGAGATGAACCTCTCGGCCCCGAGGAACTCCCGGACCTTCTCGGTGGTGATCTTGGTCTTGCCGGTTCCCCCCTCGGTGATGGCTCGCGCGATCTTTCGGCACACATTGCCGATCTCGCGTTCCATGTTTCGTAGACCTGCTTCGCGGGTGTAGTCCTGGATGATCTTCGTCACGGCGGCGTCTTCGAACGCGATGTGGTCGGGGGTGAGGCCGTTCTCTTCGATCTGTTTCGGGATCAGGTGGCGGCGCGCGATCTCGAGCTTCTCTTCCTCGGTGTAACCCGAGAGCTCGATCACCTCCATGCGGTCACGCAGGGGAGGGGGAATCGGCTCGAGTTGGTTCGCGGTGGTAATGAACATTACGCGGGAGAGGTCGAACGGCACGTCGAGGTAGTGGTCTTGGAAGGTGAAGTTCTGCTCGGGGTCGAGTACCTCGAGAAGCGCCGACGCGGGATCCCCGCGAAAATCGCCCCCGAGCTTGTCGATCTCGTCCAGCACGAAGAGGGGGTTGTTCGATCCCGCCGTCTTCATGTTTTGGATGATGCGGCCGGGAAGTGAGCCCACGTAGGTCCGGCGGTGGCCCCGGATCTCCGCCTCGTCACGCACCCCGCCGAGCGACAGGCGAGAGAACTTCCTCCCCATGGCGCGGGCGATCGAGCGTCCGAGCGAAGTTTTGCCCACACCCGGAGGACCCGCGAAGCACAGGATCGGGCTCTTCGGGTCGCTGCGCAGCTTGCGCACCGCAAGATACTCGAGGATGCGCTCCTTGATCTTGTCCAGCCCAAAGTGATCCTCGTCGAGGATCGAGCGGGCGTGGGGGAGGTCGAGATTGTCCTCGGTGCCTTCTTTCCAAGGGAGGTTGGCGAGCCACTCGAGGTAGGTGCGCACGACAGAGTGCTCGGCCGACTCTGGTGGGATCATCTTGAGGCGCTCGAGCTCCGTGTCCGCCGCCTTACGAGCCTGTTCCGGAAGGTCTGCTTCGTCGAGTTTCTCGCGGAGGTCGTCGATGTCGGCCCCTCGGCCGTCCCCCTCGCCCAGTTCCTTCTGAATCGCGCGGAGCTGTTGGCGAAGATAGAATTCCTTCTGGTTCTTCGAGAGTTCCGTCTGCACCTGGCTTTGGATCTTCGAACCGAGCTCGAGTAGCTCGATCTCGCGATTCAGGATCACCGAGAGGCGTTCGAGTCGGCGCTGGACGTCGAGGGTGTTCAGGAGGTCCTGCTTCTCGTCGAGCGTGATGTTCAGGTTCGAGGCGATGAGGTCGGTGACCTTGCCCGGGTCCTTGATGTTCATGACGACGAGCTGCAACTCGTCGGGGAGATACGGGATCATCGAGACGAACTTGGCGAACTGGTTCACCAGGTGTCGTTGCATGGCCTCGAGGTCCTTGGAGGACTCGTACTCGTCCTGGAGCGTGCGAACACGGCCGCGGTAGAACGGCTCGGTGCGGAGGTACTCGTCGACCTCGATGCGTCGGAGTCCCTGGACGAGGATTCGCACGCTCTTGTCGGGGTACTTGAGCATCTTCAGCAGTCGCCCGGCCGTGCCGCGGGCGTACAGGGAGCTGGTGTCGGGGCGCTCTTCTTCGGCTGTCTTCTGAGACACGAGGCCGACCAGGCGGTTGCCCGCCAGGCAGTGCTCGACCAGCTCCAGTGAGGGTTTGCGAGAGATCGGCAGCGGCACGATGGCCGACGGGAAGATCACCACGCCGCGCAGCGGCAGGATAGGCAGGTCTTCGGGGATGTCGACGTCGCTGGTGTCTTCGTCGAACCCGGCAAACCGGCCGGTCGCGTCATCTAGCTCGTCGGACTTTTCGTCGAGCTCGGGGTCGTGCTCTTCCTGGTCGCTCATTTCACCGTCCCATCGGGTTGTGCGGAGCGGTCAGTATTAAGGACGTTCCGACCAAATGCGAGCGGTCCCCGCGAGACGGCCTCTACACGTCGGCGAGGCGCCAGGCGGTGGTCAGAAAGCCGGTGTGCGCAACCATCCGATGGTCGGGGCGCACGGATCGCTCGGCTACGTGCCAGAACCGCTGCATCAGTTCGAACGTCTGCCACGCGGCGAACCGCTTCTCGGCGCGGAGCCCCGAACCGAGCTCTCCCAGCTGGTTCGTCGTAGGCACCCAGCTGCAGAGGACGCCGCCAGGCCGCAGGGCTTGGGCGGCGGCGGCGAGGGCAGGGACGGGCTCGGGGAGATCGAGAATCACGCGGTCTGCCTGCTCCTCGGCCAGGCCGTCGGCGGCTTCCGCGAGGACCGTACGCCAGTTCGGTGCGTCGCCGTGGAACTTTGCGACCGTCTCCTGTGCCATCGCGATGTGATCTTCGCGGCGTTCGATGGAAACCAGAGTGCCGTTCGGTCCGATGGCGCGCAGAAGGGCTAGGGTGAGCGCGCCGGGGCCGACTCCGGTCTCGACGACGCGCGCACCGGGGTAGATGTCGCCGTAGATGAGGAACGAGCCGGTGTCCTTCGGATAGATCACTTGCGCTTGCCGCGGCAGGTTGGGGATCAGTCGCGAGTAGGTCGGGCGGAAAACGAGGATGCGTGCCCCGGTCGATGTCCGCGCCTCGGTGCCGTCGGGGCGCCCGACCAGGTCGTCGGCGTCGAGGTAGCCTCCGGAGAAGTCGAACCGGCGCCCCTGCCTGAGGCTGCGCAGGTACTCGCGGCCCTTCTCGTCGATCAGGAGAACGGTCTCTTTGGGGGCGAACGGTGCGCCGACTGGGTGTGCCGCGTCGGCCGCATTGGGTTCGCTCTGGTCGGCGTTGGTCTCGGTCGGGTCGCTCATAGGCTCGTGGCTCCGGCTGGGGTGTCTCGGCGCTTGCGTGTCACCTCGGCGCGCAAAGAGCAGAAGGAACAGAGGTCTCCGAAGGATGGCATACCGCAGCCTCCGCAGGTTTTCGGTGCTGTCTCCCGTTCCTTCGAGACGAAGCCTGCCGACCCGCGGGTCACGAATTCGTTCACGAACGCCAGCTTTGCGCCGGGGGATGTGGTCTCGAGTTGGTCGAGCAGTCCCTTGTACGTCAGCTGCGTTGCGCCGGCCGCGTTGGGGCATTCTTGGACGACGTATTCGATGCCCGCGAGGAAGGCGAAGGCCGCGGTTTCGAATTCGCTCGTGAGGTACAGGGGCTTCACCTTCCGAACGAACTTCTCGTGGGTCGGTTGCAGGACCGGGTGTTGCCGCGCGAGATGGTCGGTCTGCCACCGCAGCACGTTGCCTAGAAGCCGGGCGGCCTCGTCGTCGAGGTTGTGACCCGTTGCGATGACGTTGCAGGAGTACTCGAGTGCCGCCGAATCGAAGTAATGGCGCTTGGCTGTCCCGCAGGCGGCACACGGTGGCCGGCGTGTCGCCTGCATCATGTCCGGTACCCCGAGGCCGTCATCGGACAGTGAGTGCACTTCTAGGCGAAGCCCCCTTGCGTCGGCGAACGCGCGGGTCTGTTCGAAAGACCGACCGGAGTAGGCGCCGATGCCGAGCGCGAGATGGAACCCGACCGTTTCGTACCCCTCGCTCGCGAGCACCTCCCAGAGAGCCAGGCTGTCCTTGCCGCCGGACACCGCGACCAGAATGCGGTCGTCTCGATCGACCATGCTGGCCTTGTCGATGATACGGACGACACGACGTCGGAAGAAGACGAGGTAGCAGCGGCGACAGAAGGCCGAGTTGTGTGCCCGGATCTTCACCTCGGCCGGCTTGGGGCAGTTCTTGCACTTCATGGCAGGTCTACGAGCCGCCGCTGACGACCGAGCGGAGCTCGATCTCGTCCGATGCGCAGAGCCGAGCGTCGTCGGTGAGCAGGTGGTCGCCCCGGATGACGAGGACGGTTCCCGGAGTGATCGACAGCTGTTGCAGCAGGTCGGTCACCCGTTTGGCGCGTGCGATCTCGACTTCGCGCCCCTGCGGTGTGAGAAGGATCTTCACACTTCGGGCGGTAGCAGAGGCCCGCTCGGCCCTCCAGCGGATCCGGGTTGGAGCAGTGCGCCTTGATTTCGTCGGAGCCAATCACGATATCGACATTCGTCGCGGAGATGCGCGGCTGCGCATGACTTGCTTGAGAAGGGACGCGCCATGCCCCGTACGACGAAGAAAAAGGTCGCGAAGAAGGCCAAGAAGGGCTTCAGCATCCTGGGCGAAGACGGCTCCGCTGAGGGAGACGACGAAAATCTGCCGAAGGACGAGGCGGGACGCCTCAAGATCAAGAGGCAGTACCAGGACCTCCTCGGCATCCGCATGGCGAAGCTTGCCGGCCGGATTCTGAACCGCGAGCGGATCGACAAGACGGTCGAGGGGATCTACTTCATCTGCGTCTCGTGCCACAAGATCTGCCACAATCTCGACGAAGGTCTCGTCGAGGACCCCGACAATGCCCGGAACATCTGCGTCCCGTGCTCGGAAGAGGGGGGCGGCAAGGAAGGCAGGGCGCGCGCGACCTGAGCGCTGCCTTGCGCGGTCCTTCAGCCCGAAGCGGCCAACGCGGACAGGATTCCCTTCCAGTGGCCGGGCGAGTCGAGCGCCGCGGTCCGACGCTCTGCAGCGGTGGTCTCGTGCCACGCCATCTCCGACGCATGCAGCAGATAGCCGTCGATAGCGTCGCACGGCGGTCCGCCGTACTGGACGTCTCCCGCCAGTGGGTGCCCCACGTGGGCCAGGTGGACCCGCACCTGGTGACGCGCACCCGTCCGCGTGCGTGCCTCGACCAGTGTGAAGCTCCCGATCGTCTCGAGGGGGCGAACCGAGGTCGATGCCGGCGTGACCGCGTATCGCGGGTGGTCCCCGTCCTCGAGCGCACGAACGCGAGTCCGGCTCTTCTTGTGTTGGCCGATCGGGGCTCGGATCTCGATCGGCTCGGACACCGCGCCGGCCACGACCGCAAGGTAGGCCTTCTCGACCGTGTGGCGCTGGAACTGGCCGCGCAGGGCGTCGTAGACCTTCGCGGTTCTCGCCGCGAGGATGAGCCCCGACGTTCCGGTGTCGAGCCGGTGGACCAGCCCCGATTCGCCTGGCTGGCCGACGTTCGCACACTCGGGATGGTTGCGCGCGAGCCAGTCCGCCACGGACGGGCCCGCGCGGCCTGCGACGGCTACGGTCGGGAGACCGGGTGGTTTCGCCAGCACGAGCAGCTCCTCGAGCGAATCCACCACGTCGGGCGACGGCCCCCCCGCGTCGGTTTGAGCCGCCACTTCCGGGATTCGCACCTCGTCGCCGGGCGCGAGGACCCGGCCCTTGGGACCGCGCAGGCCGTTTACCCGCACATCGGAAGCGACGCGAGCGGCCGCCCGGCGCCCGATGCCGAGCGAGGCCGCGACGAAGGCATCCAGTCGCACGCCGCGATCGGCCTCGCCGACGTGCAGGAGGCGTTCGTTGCCTACAGGAAGGAGCATGGTGCCATGATAAGGGCCTGGTCATGCCCGGTCGAGGCATCGCACGGAGAGGTTACGTGATCTCCCGCTCTCCGTTTCGAGAGCTTTTCCCGAGCGCGGATCGAGGTCTTCATCTCGATCACGCCGGAGTCTCGCCGATTTCGACGCCGGTCGTCGACGCGATCGGAGGCTTCCTGCAGGAAGCGCTCGTGGTCTCGGCACAGAGTTACCCCTACTGGGAGCTTCGGGCCGAAGAAGTCCGGGCCGCCTGCGCCCGATTGGCTGGCGCGGAGTCTCGGCAGGTTGCCTTCGTCAAGAACACGTCGGAGGCCCTCTCTTTCGTCGCGTCGGGCCTCGATTGGCGCGCCGGCGACGTGGTCGTCACGGTCGACGAGGAATTCCCCTCGAATATCTACCCTTGGTGGGATTTGCAGCGGATCGGTGTCGAGACCCGCATGTTGCCCGCTCGGGCAGTCGTGGAGGATCTCGGCGCAGTGGATGCGGCCCTGGACCGGCGGGCCCGGGTTCTCGCAGTGTCGGCCGTCGCCTACGGCACCGGCGACCTACGTCCCTGGGCGGACCTCGCCGAGCTCTGTCGCAAGCGTGACGTGCTGCTCATCGTGGACGCGATCCAGGCATTGGGCGCCGTCGAGATGAATCTCGGTGCCGAGGGGCTGGACTGCGTGGCGGCCGACGGGCACAAATGGATGTGTGCACCGGAAGGGGCCGGCTTCATGGCCGTCTCCGATCGGCTGCTCGACCGACTGCGCCCCGTCGAGCTTGGCTGGAAGAGCGTCGTCGAGAGCGGCAATCACTATCCGTACCACTTCAGAGTGCGAAGCGACGCAGCGAAGCTCGAGGCCGGAAGTCTGAATCTGATGGCGCTGTACGGCCTCGGAGCTGCGGTGGAGCTCGCACTCGAGGCGAGCGTGGCCCAGATCGAACGCCGCATCGCCGACCTCACGGACGCGTACGTCGACGGACTTCGGGAGCGCGGTTGTCGGCTGCTCGGCGCACGTGCGAGCGGCGGCGCTGGTCGGCGGTCGGGCATCGTCACGTTCGAGCCCAAGTCCGCCCCCGAGAGACTTCGACAAGAGCTCTGGGCGCGCGGGGTCGTCTGCAAAGTCCGACTCGGAGGGTTGCGGCTTGCGCCCCACCACTACCAAGATGAGAGCGACGTGACCGCCTTCTTCGAACGCCTCGACGACGCCGAGAGGATCCTCTCGTGACCCGGCATCCATCTGCGATGGTGGAGACACTCGGCTGGGTCACGGGTCGGCTCTGTCGCTGGCTCACGGCGAGTGTTCACCTCGATCGCAACGAGGTCGAGCACGTGCGCGAGCTCGCTCAGACCGGAACCGTCGTCTACGTTCTCCGACAGCGGTCGCTGCTCGACTATCTGCTGATCAACTGGATCATGCTCCGCGAGGGCCTGCCGCTCGCTCGATTTGCCAACGGGGTCAGCTCTGGTTGGTTCGCCCCGTTTCGCAAGGCGTTCGGCCGCGCGTTCGGCCGCTTCCGGCCGTCGAAAGCGCACGGGGTCTCGGATCGCGACGCGGCCGGTGAGCTCGTGGAAGAGGGCGAGCCCATCCTGATCTTCCTACGTGCGCGCGGGAGGAGACTGTTCGGCGATGCGCGGGAACGATTGGCCGCCGCGCGACCGGGAGCGGACCTGCTCGCCGAGATCGTCGGTCGTGCTCGACGGCTTGATCGGCCCGTACATCTCGTCCCCATCTCGCTCTTTCGCGGCCGCGTGATTCGTCGACAGGCCAGTCGGATCTCGGCGCTCGCGTACAGTGTGCACGATGCGCCGAATGACCTGAAGAAGATCGTCACCTATGCTTTCAACCGCGCCGACCTTCTTCTGACCGTGGGGCACGTGGTCGATCTGGAAGAGTTCGTTTCGGCGAACCGTCCGCTTGGGCAGGCGCGGCTCGCGCGACGGCTGACGCATTGGTTGCAGCGCGAGCTCGCACAAGAAGAGCGTGCGGTTTGGGGCCCGCTCATCGTGCCACGCGAGTCTATTGCCGAGCGTGTATTCGAGGGCCCCGAAGTGTCTGCCGCGGTCGCGGAAATCGCTTTGGAGAAGGGCATCTCCGAACGTAAGGCCTGGCGGGAGGCGCGGCGCTACTTCTGGGAGATGGCCGCCAACTTCAACGGCCTCGCGTTCGGCATCATCGAGGGCGCGTTTCACCAGGTCTGGAAGCGCGCCTTCAGCGGTGTCGAAATCCGGGGAATCGATCGCGTGGCGGACTGCGTGAAGAAGCACCCGGTCGTCCTGGTGCCGTGTCACCGTAGTCACTTCGACTACATGGTTCTCTCGTACATCTTCCGCGAGAACTTCCTGTCGCCCCCGCATATCGCGGCGGGCATCAACCTGAAGTTCTGGCCGATGG
The DNA here is from genome assembly GCA_029262355.1 of Deltaproteobacteria bacterium. Taxonomy (GTDB): domain Bacteria; phylum Desulfobacterota; class Binatia; order UBA12015; family UBA12015; genus VGTG01. The sequence continues at coordinate 5,562 of JAJCZO010000278.1, read as the reverse complement.
GGCCGCTGCTTCGCGGCTCCGGCGCCTTCTTCATCAGGCGCACCTTCGAGAATAACGCGCTCTACAAGCTGGTCTTTCATCGCTATCTCGCGACGATGATCCGGCTCGGGTACACGCTCGAGTTCTTCATCGAAGGCGGGCGGAGTCGCACCGGGAAGATCCTCACGCCGAAACTCGGGATGCTCGGCGGCCTCGTCAGAGCATTCCTGCAGGGAGCTCGGCGCGATCTCTATCTCGTTCCGGTCTCCATTCACTACGGGCGGATTGCCGAGGAGAGTACGTATGACGCTGAGTTGTCGGGGGCGGCGAAGCAGAAGGAGTCCTTTTCGGCTCTTCTGCGCGCGCGCAGTGTGCTCACCCAGCGCCACGGTACCGTCTATGTGACGTTCGCCGAGCCGCGTTCATTGCGAGGATTGCTCGGAGACCGCATGGAGCGCTTCGCCCAGAACGAAGGCGATCCCGAGGTGGAGGAGGAGCACCGCCGGTTCGTGCAGAAGCTCGGATTCCAGATCCTGCGCGACGTGAACGAAGTGGCGGTCGTCGGTGCGACCTCGCTCAGTTCGACAGTTTTGCTGTCGTCCCCTCGCGGTGCTCGGAGCCACGAGGAGTTTGGCCAGTTCTCGAAGATGCTGGCAGAGTTGCTGCGTTGGAAGGGCGTGACCTTCACCTCGTCGCTCGAGCGCAATCTCGCGTCGGGGAACTTCGCAGAGATCACGAGCTTCCTGACGTCGGCGAAACTCCTCGACGAGGTCGACCAGGAGGGCGTGCGTGAACTGCGCGTCCCGCAGGACAAGCGCAAGGTCCTCGACTTCTACAAGAACAACAGCATCCACTTCTTCTTGCTCCCCTCGCTCGTTGCGCACGCGATGTCGCGCGGTGTGCCACGTCGAGAGTTGCGTGAGGAGATCTGGTGGTGGCTGGATCTCTTCCGGTGGGAGTTCCCACTGCCTGGGCGCGAGGAGGTCGCGGCCGAGGCGGGGCGACTGGTCGAGTACCTGCGTGCGCACGGCGCTGGGGTGAACGGTTCGGGCGCACACGTCCCGCTCGTGCACGCGCTCGTCGGGATCCTCGAGAACTTCCGCGAGGGGTACTGGATCACCACGAGGACCGCGGCGCAGATAGGCGAAGAGCCGGTCTCCCGCGCGAAGTTCATACAGCGGCTGCGCAGGTACTTCGACGCCGCGATGCTGCTCGGCGAGGTGGTGAAGCCGGAAGCCGCATCGGATCAGACGTTCGCGAATGCGATCTCTCGGCTGGTGGAGATCGGGTGTCTCGACAAGGAGATCCGGCGCGGCGAGAAGGACGTCTGGCTGCGCCGCGGCCCCGCCTTCGACGACCTGCCCGATATCTCGAACCGCATTGGTGCCGCGCTGGTGGTGGCTCGCGAGAGCTCGCTCCAGAGTGAGCAGCAGGCCGCCCGGCTCGCGGGCGAGCCTCCGCGGCTGTCCGCCTGAGATCTCGCGTTGACTTCTCAATGGGCTTGGATTAGCGCCGAGCGATCGAAAACGACGAGCAGGAGAAGTCCGAGGAGCGCATCGCCGAGCTGGCGCGAGAGCTCGCCGAGGCCATCAATGATAGTCAGGCGCCGGGACGAACGGAGGCCCGGGACTTCGCCATCGACGTCCTGAAGGACGAGGTCGACATCGAGGTCATCGCGACCCCCGAGCTCCGTCCCGATGGGAGCCAGCCCGGGGCCCTCAACCCCTTCGGGCTAGGCATCCCGCTCTTGATCATCGGGGTCCTTCTTTTGCCGCTATTTGGGCTGGTGGGCCTGGCAATATCGACGATCGGGGCTTTCATGTGTGTCGTCGGGGTGGGGATGGCGATCACCCGCAAGCGCCCCAAGGACCCTGCGGGAGAGGCCTGAGGCCGCCCGAGGTTCGCCGGACTGGCGATCCGGGCACGGAAAGATTAAGCAATTTGGGATCAGGTTAACCGAAGGTGCGTTTGTCAGGCCTGCTTGCAGCAGGGCTCCTAATGGGTCGAATCGAGGCGTTTTCATTAGGGCTCGAGGCGGTCGGGCACTACCCTCTGGTGATGAGAGAGGACAAGCCGGCCGAGGGCCGCTCGGAATGACCGGGCTGTCGGCGGTGTCGACGAATGGATGATCAATGGCAGAAGCAGTAGCCGAGCAAGCACAGATCGAGCAGCGGCGTCGCGAAGAGCAGCGGCTCGAGCGCGCGAAGCGTCAGCGTGAGAAGGCGGCGCTCGGGGGGCTCTGGTCCCGTCGCGACCTCCTTGGTCGCGTGGGCTGGATGCTCTTCGGCGTGTTCTCGGTCACGACACTTCTCGCGGCGGTCAGGTCCGCGTTTCCGCGGATCCTCTTTCTGCCGCCGAGCAGCTTCAAGGCCGGCAAGCCGACCGACTACGCGGTCGGGGAAGTCAGCGAGAAGTGGAAGAAGGACTACCGCGTCTGGATCGTGCGACAGCCCGACGGCTTCTATGCTCTCTGGGCGAAGTGCACGCACCTCGGGTGCACGCCTCGATGGCTTACAGCCGAGGCCAAGTTCAAGTGCCCCTGCCACGGCAGTGGGTTCTACCGCAGCGGCATCAACTTCGAGGGGCCTGCACCGCGTCCTCTCGAGCGCGTGAAGATCTCGCTCGCCGATGACGGTCAGATCGTCATCGACAAGGCGACCAAGTATCTGTTCGAGAAGGGCCAGTGGGGAAAGCCTGGCTCGTTCCTGAAGGCCTGAGCGCCGCCGCAACGAATCCAGCGCACGCAGGGGGACACGACCCATGAATTGGTGGGAAGACTTAAAGCAGCAGATAACGGATTCGCCGGTATGGAAGTCGATCTTCCGTCACGGCTATGACGACACGCCTCGAAACCGCATCTTGATGGTTTCGGGCAACGTGTGGTTGCACCTGCACCCTTCGAAGGTGCGGCGCCACGCGACGCGCATGCGCTTTACCTGGTGCATGGGTGGAATCACGTTCTTGATGTTTCTGATCACGGTCGTGACCGGCATCTACCTCATGTTCTACTACCGGCCCGTGACGCAGTACGCGTACGCCGACATGAAGTATCTCGAGTTCGACATGCCGTTTGGGATCGTGATGCGAAACATGCACCGCTGGGCCGCCCACGGCATGGTGATCGCGGTTTGGCTACACATGTTCCGCGTGTTCCTCACCGGTTCGTACAAGCCGCCTCGCGAGTTCAACTGGGTCGTCGGGGTCATCCTGTTGGTTCTGACCCTGCTCCTCTCGTTCACCGGCTACCTGCTCCCGTGGGATCAGCTCGCGATCTGGGCTGTGACGGTGGGTTCGAACATGGGTCGTGCGACACCGGTTCTGGGCCATGACGGTCCATTCAAAGAGCTCCTCGGGGTGAACCCAATCTACGATGCGCGCGCCTTCCTCTTCGGGGGAGGCGAGGTGGGACCCGCGACGTTGATGCGATTCTACATCCTGCACTGCATCTTCATTCCGCTGGTCACGAGCTTGTTCCTGGCCGTTCACTTCTGGCGAATTCGTCGTGACGGGTTCTCCGGACCGGCTCTCTGACGAGGAGGATCACGTGCGAGTTCTCGTTCTGCCCGTTCTCTTCTGCGTCATTCTCTGGGCGCTCTATGCCATCGCTCGACCGCCCAAAGATCTCTGACGTGGGCGTGATGGAGAGAGTGTAATGGCAACGACGGCAAAGCCGACCGAGCCCGCTGGGAAGCGGGTCGAGGTCTCGATCAAGAAGGCACTGGGCCCCGGCGACGACAAGGTTCACACCTGGCCACACCTGGTTCGGGCGGAGTTTCTCTGCACGGTCGTCGTGCTGCTGGTCATGATTCTTTGGTCTCTGGGCGTCGACGCACCGCTGGAAGAGCCGGCGAACCCTTCGCGTACGCCGAACCCCTCGAAGGCGCCGTGGTACTTCTTGGGCCTTCAGGAAATCCTCGTCTTCTTCGATCCCTGGCACGCCGGGGTCACTCTGCCCAGCCTCATCATCGTTGGGCTGATGGTCATTCCCTACATCGACATCAATCCGAAGGGGAACGGCTATTATTGTTTCGAGTCGCGGAAGTGGGAGCTGCTCACGTTCTTCTTCGGGTTCCACATCTTGTGGATCTCCCTGATCGTGATCGGCACACTCCTGCGGGGCCCGGGCTGGAACTGGTTCTGGCCCTGGGAGAAGTGGGATCCGCATCTGGTCGAGGCGTTGACCAACGTCGACCTCCCTTATTTGTTGGGATTCCGCGACTACTTCTGGTCAGCCGTCTTTGGAGGAGCGCTGGTCCTGGGCTTCTTCGTTTTCGGCACCGTAGCCATGTACGCGTGGGTGATCTGGTTGAAGGGCCCCGAGTTCATGGTGCGGTGGGGGATGACGCGGTTCTTTCTCACGTCGTTTTTGTTCCTGAACATGGTGGCGGTGCTCATCAAGATGTTGCTGAAGCATCTGTTGTCGATCCAGTACGTGATGAAGACGCCGTGGATCAATATCTGACCGGGGTGACGTGAAGTTCTACCTCGCGAAGTTGCTGCAGCTGATCGGCATAACGACGGTGGGCTTCGGCTTGATGTATGGCTTGACGAATGCGGAGGGGCTGCGCTTTGAGCTCCGGATGCTGATGGTCGGATCTGGAGCGTTCCTGGTGGGGCGCTTGATAGAAGGCCGCGGGGCGGCTTGACCGCCCGCGGGGGATTTCATGGCGAGACGCGATCTCAATCTCGACGACGAAAAACGTAGCTACGCTGGGTTGTGGCTGCTGTGTGCGGCCCTTCTGGTCGTAGGCGCCATCTGGACGATTCTCGACGACACGTTCCTGCGTCGTCCGTGGAAGGCGTACCAGCACGGCTACTACGCGCTGGCGGAGGAAAAAGAGCGCGAGGCGCTCGCGGCCGAACAGGCAAAGCTCGACGAAAAGGCGGAGTACCAGGCCTTGCGTGAGAAGCTGGCCGAGGCCGAAGCCGGGCTCGCTTCTCCAGAGACGGTGGCGAAGCTCGCCGGCGCCGAGCAGCGTCTGAGCTCCGCGAAGATCACAGAAAGCGACGCCGATCTTCAGGTTCGTTTCGTAAAGAGCGAGCTCGAGGCCGCCTGGTACGAGTATGACCACGCGGTGGAGCATGGTGGGAACGTCGGCGAGGCCCAGAAGCACCGCGATGAACTCATCCACAAGAAGGCAGAGGATGAGAAGGCGTGGACGGAGGCGCAGGCCGTGGTCGCGCGTCTCGAGGCAGAGGTCGGCGAGATCAAGGCGCCTGTCCGGACGGTCGAGAAGCAGATGCAGGAGCACGAGGGGGATCGTGCCCTCGTGGAGGTTCGACTCGACGGCCTGAAGTCGGTCGTTGCCAACATCGAGATGAAGCCGATCGCGACGATCAAGCAGATCGTCTTGCCGGACTTCGACGTAAATAACTACGAGCAGCCGGTCGATCGCGTGGATCGATGCACCTCGTGCCACATGGGCATCGCGAAGCAGGGCTTTGAGGATGCCGAAGAGCCGTGGAAGACGCACCCGCATCGCGATCCACTCATGACCAAGCATCCGCCGGAGACGTTCGGCTGCACGGCGTGTCACGACGGGCAGGGCCCGGCGCTGAACTCGATTCACCAGGCGCACGGCG
>JAJCZO010000277.1 GCA_029262355.1 Deltaproteobacteria bacterium | reverse complement strand
ATGGCGAAGGTGACCCACCCGTTCCCATCTCGAACACGGAAGTGAAACCCTTCAGCGCCGATGGTACTGCGTCGGACTCGGCGTGGGAGAGTAGGACGTCGCCGGGATCTTTTGAAAGGGCCCGCTACCTTCCGGTAGCGGGCCCTTTCTCGTTTCTGCGGCGAGAGCCTCACCGAGATGTTCACAAACGGTGTGGAGCGCGATTGGCGATCGGGCGGCGCGATCTTCGGAGGATGTCGACTTCGTTCGCTCGTTCAATCAGGGGACTGCTGTCACGGTGATCGCTGATGAGCCCTGCCATTCACCTGGCAGTATCTGGAAGTTGAGCAATTTCACGGGCTCGTCGCCGCTGTTTCGCGCATGATGGTCGACATTGCCGGACTCATAGAAGCAGTCCCCTGGCCCGTAGTTCGACGTCACGCCCTCCTGCACGTAGGTGAGAGTGCCGGAGGTGACGCATCGGAGGCCAGGGCCAGCATGGTGGTGGTTGCCGATGAACCCGCCGGGATCATAGGTCACAGCGGCGACACGTAGTTTGTATTTGCCGTTCAGCTCCTCCAGGTTTCCAGTCACCAGCTCTTCTGCTTTCAGATCTGCGTGCATCCCCCTCCGCTCTACGGCTCCGGCGGCCGGTGGTGCGGGGACGGGGTCTCCCGACATCGAAGGCGATGCTGCCGCCAAGGTTAGAACGAGCGCGAAAAGGAGATGCGGTTGAGCCTTCATAGAGCGCTTTCTCCTCCGGCTCGAGGGTGCTGTCAACTGGCGTCTGGTCGGCAAACGGGCAGGAGCCGCCACCCAAACCCCTCATCCGGTGCGTATTCCGGCGAATCCGGACACCCGTTCCGGCGCAAAGCGGACAGTCATTCCGGTGTCCGGTTTGCGCCGGAACGGGTGTCCGGTTTGGTTCGGAACACGCACATCCGGTGAGTAGACGTCGCGACACCCCCGGCGTGCGAGCGCCAGCCGGCTTTGTTGTGGCGTACGGTCCTGTGGCAGGGAGGCGAAGGTACCCGAACCTGGGCAGGCCGCCCAGTCTAGAACTGGCCTGGGGGCCGCGCGCTAGCGATCCTGAGCGCGCCCAGCGGCGAAGACGCGGCTGACGCGGGTCCACCGATCGGAGCAGGGATCAGGTGGAAGAAGTTGCGGGGGTAGGATTTGAACCTACGACCTTCGGGTTATGAGCCCGACGAGCTACCGGACTGCTCCACCCCGCGCGTGAGGTGTTAGCGAGCGGGTCGCTCGCTGTCAACGCGGCGCGCGGGTATTCCGTTGATTTGTCGACGGAAGTGGGCTGGGCTCAGCGACGGCCGCCGCCCCAGCCGCCACGCGGTCCAGGTGCGCCGACCGGCTCGATCTTGGGCAGGACCCACGGCATGTAGGGCGGGCCGGCGTCCAGGATGCGCTTCTTGCCGCGCTTCAGGCGTTCACGCAGCCTGTTGCGGGCAGCGCCTCCCTCGTGGGCGTCCTCGACCTCGCTGCTCGGGATCTCGACGATCGTCTCTCCCTGCGCGACGCGCAGATTGATGCGGACTTTGTCGTCCTTCGAGGTCAGCGGTTCCCACGCGATCTTCTTGTCGATCGAGCGGATAACGGATTTGAGGAGCTCCTGGTCTACTTGCGCCATGGCGCGCTGTTAGCCGATGGGGGGCGAGATCACAACTGAGGCCTGCGGTTCGACGGCTCGCCGCAGACAAAAGAGGCCTCGGAGCTCCGGGAAACAACGTGCGCTCTGCTATGGGGTCTGGCATATTGCCCCCGAGCTTCACTGATGACGACACGTGAGCCCACCGTCCTCGTGGTCGACGACGATCAGGAGATCCGGCAATCCGTCATGGAGGTCGTTCGCCGCGCGGGCTGCCGGGTGATCGAGGCGGCCGATGGGCCGGCGGCCATTGTTGCCGCGGTGGCCGCCGAGCCAGATCTCGTTCTTCTCGACATGACGATGCCGGGCGGGATGGATGGAGCCCAGGTGGCCAAGGAGCTCCACCGGCACTTCGCGGATCGAGCGATGCCCATGATCGTGTTGAGCGCCGGCCGCGACCCAGCGGACCGCACGCGTGCGCTGGACGCGGGCTGCAACGCGTACCTGACGAAGCCGTGTCCTCCGGATCGGATCCGTGAGGTCGTGAAAGACATGCTGCGCATGGGGCCGGCCGAACTGGCGCGGGGCTCCTGAGAACCGGCCCGTTCGTGGCCGCGTGACGCGCCGGGGCTTGCAGGCTAGGCTCACGCGGCAATGCCCGTCGCCAAACTCCGCCCGATCAGCAGCCACGTGGCGGCGATCGACCTCCACGCGCAGTTCCAGGTGGCCGTTTTTCTCGTGCGCCACGAGCACGGCCTTTTGGCGATCGACGCCGGGTTCCCCGGATGGGCGTACGCTGTACTGACGGCCGCGCAGTCGCTGCCGGAACCGAACCGAATCACGCACGTCGTTCTGACCCATGCCCATTCTGATCACGTGGGTGGCGCGGGAATCCTCGCGACCGAATGCGGCGCCGAAATTCTGTGCTCGGAGACCGAGCGGCCCTTCATCGAGGACGGTCGTTCGCTCGCAACGGCAGCGTGCAGTCTTGGTGCGAAGCTTTCTCTTACGCTCAACCACTGGACGCAGCAGCGCAAGGTGCCGCCCGTGAAGATCACGGGGACGGTTGCGGCCGGCGATCAGATCGGGGGGCTCTCGGTCGTGGAGATGCCGGGCCACACGCCCGGGCAGATCGCCCTCGTGCACGAACGCGATCGCTTGGTCCTCTGCGCCGACGCGCTGTTCAACGTTCGAGGGCAGATTGGGTACGACCCGGCTCCGGGCGTTACGGCGGACATCGGTGCCGCCGAACAGTCGATGCGGAGGCTCGCCGACATTGGCGTGGACGACGTGGCACCGAGTCACGGACCGGCTCTGCTCGGCGACGCGCGCGAGCGCATCGCGCAGTTCCTGGAGCGACGCTGACGCCTCTTTACTCGGCCTGAATTGGAATCTAAGTCCGAGGTACGATGTCCGTGCTTCGAACTGTGCTCGTGCTCACATGTGCTCTCGCCGCCGTTGGCGTGGCCTTGCCCACCCCGGCCGAAGAGCAAGTCCGCAAGGGACTTCCCCGGCTCGGAGACGCCTCGGCCACAGAAGAGGTGACCGGTCGGATCGCGGATTCGACGCGGGGAAAGCCGGGACCCGTCCGCCTCGTACTGAACGTTGCCGGTGCCACGGAGCTTGCAGCCCTCGTGGCGCCGAACAAGACGTGCGATGCGTTGGGGCTTTCCCTGAAAACGGGAGAGGACGTGACGATCGTCGGTCGGATGATGACGACGGGCGAGCGCCCCCTGCTGGTGACCGAGGCGGTCGTCGTGGACGGTCGAAGGATCGATGTGCGCGCGCCGAACGGCGGCTGGATGGAACCACAGGAATCGGCTCCGAAGCCGAGCCCGCAGTCTGAACCTGAGCCCGAATCCTGAGGCTCGAGGCCCGCCCCAAACAGGGCTTGCCAGGAGGCGAACAAAAGGCGAATAAGGGGCGTGCCCGACTGGGACTACGTCGAACTTCGCTGTCGAAGTGCCTTTTCCTTCTTGGCGGGATCATCTCCACCGGAGGATCTCGTGCGACGGGCGGCCGAACTCGGTCACGGCACACTCGCGCTGGCTGATCGCGATGGTCTCTACGGAGCACCTCGGTTTTGGAAGGCTGCGCGCGCGGCGGGGTGTCGGCCCGTCGTCGGGGCGGAGGTCACGCTGGCGACCGGGCGGCTTCTTCTTCTGGTGGAGAGTCGGACGGGTTACCGGAACCTCTGCAAGCTGCTTACGCGCGGGCAATCTCGAGGCGAGAAGGGAACCTCGGTGGTCGAGCCCGCAGAGCTCGAGGAGTTCGCTGCGGGGCTGAGCTGTCTCGCGGGAGCGGGCGAGAGTCCCCTCACCAACGCACTTCGTCGAGGCGACTCCGCAAGTGCAACGAAGCTCGCCGGTTGGTTGCAGGGCGTCTTTCCGTCCCGGGTGTGGGTCGACGTGCAACGCTCGCTCGATCCGCGGGTCGAGCGGCGGACACGGGTTCTGCGCGACTTGGCGGAGTCGGTTGGACTACCGCTCGTCGCGAGCGGCGACGTTCGTGCGTCACGGCGCAGCGACCGTCGCGTGCTCGATGTTCTCACGTGCATCGGTCAGAAGACGACGCTCGACCGCGCGGGGCGTCGCCTGCCGATCAACGGAGAGCAGCATCTCGTTCCACCGCAAGTCACCGCGATGCGCTTCCGCGACTTTCCGGGAGCCGTCGCCGCGACGCGTAGGATCTCCGAGCGTTGCGAGTTCACGCTCGACGGCCTGGGGTATCGCTTTCCCGAGTTTCCCGTCGCACCCGGAGAGACCTCACAGGGAAGGCTCGCGCGGCTCACGTTCGATGGTGCGCGCGAGCGTTACGGGCATCCTTTGTCGAGTCGGGTCGAAGAACAGCTCCGCCACGAGCTCGCGGTGATCGGCAAGCTCGAACTGTCGGGGTACTTCCTGATCGTCTGGGACATCGTGCGCTTCTGCCGAGACGAAGGGATTCTCGTGCAGGGACGAGGTTCCGCCGCCAACAGTGCGGTCTGTTACTCGCTGGGCATCACCGCCGTCGACGCGGTCGGTATGGAGCTTCTGTTCGAGCGATTTCTCTCCGAAGAGCGAGGGGAGTGGCCGGACATCGATCTCGACCTGCCATCGGGCGATCGGCGTGAGCAGGTGATTCAGTACGTCTATCGCCGCTATGGCCCTCCCGAGGGCATCCGAAGAGGGCCGGCCGACGTGAACACGGTGGGCTCCGGTGTGGCGATGACCGCCAACGTCATCACGTATCGCGCGAAGAGTGCACTGCGTGAGGCCGGCAAGGCTCTGGGCTTCGCGCCGCTGCAACTCGACCGCTTGAGTAAGCACATGGCACACATTGGCTTTCACGACGAGAACGACAACCTCGTCTCGCGTCTGCGCGAAGGGGGGGTCGACGTCGAGTCGCCGCGTGTGAAGCTCCTCGTCCAATCGGTCGAAGCGTTGCAGGGATTGCCGCGACACCTCGGGCAGCATTCGGGCGGGCTAGTGATCGCAGCGGGGCGTCTCGACGAAGTCGTTCCTCTCGAACCCGCAACGATGCCGGGCCGAACCGTGGTGCAGTGGGACAAAGACGATTGTGCCGACCTTGGTCTGATCAAGATCGACCTCCTTGGTCTCGGCATGATGGCGGCACTCGAAGAGGCCCTGCCGCTCGTGCGTGAGTATGAAGGCGTCGCTCTCGATCTGGCTAAGTTGCCGGTGGACGATCCCAAGACCTACGAGATGATGCGACGAGCAGATACGGTCGGCGTGTTCCAGATCGAGTCGCGCGCACAAATGGCGACCTTGCCGCGTCTCAAACCGAAGACCTTCTACGATCTCGTCGTCGAGGTTGCGATCATTCGCCCCGGACCGATCGTGGGGCAGATGGTGCATCCGTATTTGAACCGGAGGGCGGGGCGGGAAGAGGTGGTGTATCCTCATCCGCGCCTCGAGCCGATTTTGAGACGAACTCTCGGCATCCCCCTTTTCCAGGAACAACTGCTGCGCGTTGCGATGGCGGTGGGCGGTTTCAGCGGGGGCGAAGCCGAAGAGTTGCGGCGTGCGATGGGTTTCAAACGCTCGGTTCAGCGCATGGGGGAGATCGAGCTACGCCTGCGCCGGGGCCTCGATGAGAATGGAATTCGGGGTGACGCCGCCGAGGCGATCGTTCGGAGCATCACATCGTTTGCGCTCTACGGCTTTCCCGAATCGCATGCCGCGAGCTTCGCGTTGCTGGCGTACGCGTCCGCGTACTTGAAAGCGCATCATCCAGGCGCCTTCTTGTGTTCACTCCTGAACGCGTGGCCGATGGGCTTCTACCACCCCGCGACACTGGTGAAGGACGCGCAACAGCACGGCGTACGCGTGCACTCGATCGACGTGACGTGTTCGCCCTGGGAGTCGACGATGGAGCACGATGAAGAGGGCGGAGCCCCCGCCGTTCGTTTGGGTCTCCGATTTGTTCGAGGGCTTCGTGAGGAGTCGGCGCGGCGCCTCGAAGCGGCGCGCGCGGAGCGACCCTTTGGGGACGTCGCCGACCTCGTCCAGCGCGCCCAACTCCAACAGCGCGAAGCCGAGGTTCTCGCGGAACTGGGCGCGCTCGGCGGTCTGGCCGATCCGTCGCGCCGGGCTGCGTTGTGGCAGGTTGCCGGTTTGCCCAAGCCGAGCGAGAAGCTGTTGGCGGGACTTCCTCCACCCGTCTCCGAAGGGGTACCTCCTTCGATGTCTCGACTGGAGGAGACGCTGTCGGACTACCGAGCCAGCGGCATTACGACCGGGCCGCACGTCATGGCTCATCTCCGCGAGGATCTCGATCGTCGAGGCATCGTTCCGGTGGCCGACATGGCGCTTCTACCGCACGGAAGTCGCGCCGTTACCGCGGGGCTCGTTATCGTCCGACAGCGCCCAATGACGGCCAAAGGCTTCTGCTTCCTGACTCTCGAGGACGAGACCGGGATCGGAAACGCGGTGATCACGCCAAATCGCTATGCGGATCTCCGTAGCGTTCTCTCGGCGCACCCTCTGGTGGTCCTCGACGGGGAGATTCAGCACAAGGACGACGTGACCCATTTGAAGGTGGATCACATGGAGCCCTTGGAGCTGGCAGGGCCCACACCGCCATCCCACGACTTTCGGTGAGAAGCCTACTTGATAATGATTTTCAATTTCGGCATGATCTCTCCATGGTCGTTTGCCTCTGTCAGGGCGTGTCCGAGAAGCAAGTTCGCGAGGCCATCGCGAATGGCGCCACGAGCCGTAAAAAGGTGACGCGCGCCTGCGGTGCCGGAGCCGGCTGCGGTGGGTGTCACGAGTCGATTCGCGACATCATCCGCGAGCACCGTGCTGCTGCCCCCGCTGTGGGCAAAGCCGACACGTGTGAACCTCAGTCGCTGGGGTTCGGCACTCCCAGCGCCACTCCCGCTTGAGGAGTCGCCCGCGGTGAGCCCTCGAGGGCGTCGCCGTACCCGGCAGCGGATTCCCTGTGGCACCCGGCTTGCGCAACTCGTCGTCAACGAGAGGTGCCCCATGGAAAACTCACGAAGAGGCCCGACTTCCTCTGCCGAACCCGGCGGCTGGCGCGATGGTATGCGGGAGCACTGGATTCCGTTGGATTCGGACGGCGGAGACCTCCACCAGCGTCACTCGCCCCCCACCCCAGGAGAAGAGTCGCAGCCGGAACGCGCCGCTGAAGAGTAATCCAAAGTGAACAGTTTTGGTCTACTGTGTATCGCGGAGTTATCGCTGCGGCGGTGTCAGCTGGGCCCGCGCTCGTCCTCGGGGATGATGCTTTCGCCGGAGGCATTCTTGTCGGCGAGCATCACGAGCATCGCGTCGACTCCGTCGCGCGAGATGATCTCTTGGAGCTGTGAGCGGAAGTTCGAGACGAGGCTGATTCGCTCGACGACGACGTCGATCACGCGCCAGTCGTCGCCAATCCGGCGGAGGCGGTAGTCCACGAGGATGTCCTCTGCGGCACTTCCGCGCACGATCTTCGACTGAACCGTCCAGTCGCCGCGGGGCTCCTCACGGTCGCCGGTGATCTCGATCGTCTCGTTCGCGTAGCTGTCTACGTTTTTCCCGTACGTGACGGACAGATGCTTCTTGAACTCGCGGGTGAACCTCTCGCGCTGCTCCGGCGACATCTTCCGGAAGTTCCGTGCGAGGACGAGTCTCGAGATGGTGTCGAAGTCGAACCGCGCATAGGCGATCTGCTCGACCGCAGCGACTTTGCTGTCCGAGTCGAGTGCCGGGTTCTTCAGAACGACCAGGACTTCGTTGGCCGTCTCCTGCACGAAGTCGCGGGGGGATTCTGCGCGTGCCGTCGCGCAGAGCGAGAGCACGACTGCGAAACTGAGGAGTGGGGCGAGGGCCTTCATGGTGCGTCCTTTTCTTCGAGGGGTATTTCGACATCCTCGAAGTCATCCTCCTCGAAGAAGTACAGGTCGGCGTTGCGCTCGGCGCGCGCGGTTTCGATGCCCTTGATGTGTTCGAGCCGTTGCTGGTTGTAGGCGTTGCGCGCCGCCACGTAGAGATCGAAGGAGGCATCGCGCGCGCCCTGCACGGTTTCGAGGTTCAACGAGCGGGCGTTCAGGGAGTTGATGGCCGTCGAGCCGATGAGAATCGGGAGATCCACGAAGAACGTTTGCACCCCGAAATAAGCGTCTACCAGCAGTCCTGCGGTGTCGCGTACGTTGGACGAGCCCCAGATGGGCCATACGAGATAGGGCCCTGGGGGTGTTCCCCATCTGCCGAGGGTCTGCCCAAAGTCGGCTCGCTGGATCGGCATGTCGAGCGCCGTGGCGGGATCAAACACCCCGGCCAGACCGACAGTCGTGTTCACGGCGAACCGGGTCAGGCTGATCGCTGCCGGGTCGAGCTCGCCCTGCAGCATGTTGTTGATGAAGTGAATCGGGAACAGCAGGTTGTCGAAGAAGTTGCCGACCCCACGCTGCACCGGGTGTGGCATGACGAAGTCCCAGCCGCGCGCCGTCGGCTCGAGAATGTACTCGTCGAACGTGTCGTTCACCGAGAACATCGCTCGGTTGAACGGCTGGAGAGGGTCATCCTCGGTCGTGGAAGACTCGTCGGTCTCCGCGCTGGCTGAAGCAGCTATTGCAGGGCTCGAGAGCAGCGTTGTCGGCAAGAGAGCCAGGCTCAGCAGGGCGACGAGAGCGGTGCGGTGGAGGTCCATGCGTACGGTCCTTAGTCGGACGACCCGATGTTGTTGACCATCTTTCCGATCAGCCGCTCGAGCACGACCGCGGATTCGGTGAACGCGATCTCCTCACCGGGCTGCAGGAACTCGACTTCGCCGCCGAGCTGGAGGGAGACGTAGCGGTCGCCGAGCAGTCCGCCCGTGATGATCGACGCGCTCGTGTCGACCGGCAGCTCGAGCCCCGGATTGAGATCCATGGTGACGCGGGCACGGTAGTCTTCGTCGAGACCGATCGCGGTGACCCGGCCCACGCGCACCCCGGCGATGTCGACCGGTGCCAGGGTCTTCAGTCCCGAGATCTCGTCGAAGGTCGCGTACAGGGCGAGGCCTCCCTTGTGCGAAAATGGCGCTTCGCCAACTCGGAACGCAAGAAACGCCACTGCCGCGAGACCCACGACGACGAACACACCCGCAAGGAGATCGCGGCCTGGCGATCGACTCATCAAATCCTAAACCCCCAGAGCGCCGTCACGAAGTAATCACCGATGAGAACGGCCACGGACGTGACGACTACCGTCGACGTGGTCGCGGCGCTGACTCCCGCTGCCGTCGGTGCGGCGTTGTACCCACGATACGTCGCGATCAAACCGGCGAGGAAGCCAAAGATCAAGGCTTTGAAGAAGCATCCGCCGATGTCGTCGGAGAACCGGATGGATGATTTCAAGCCCGATATGAAGATGCCGGCGTCGAGGCCCATCAGGCCAACCCCGATGAAGTAGGCCCCAGCGAGCCCAAAGAGCACAAAAAGGGTGGTCAGGATGGGCATTACGAAGATCAGGGCCAGAGCCTTGGGCGCCACGACGATCTCGATCGGGTCGATCGACATCATGCGAAGGCCGTCGAGCTGCTCGGACGTCACCATCGAGGCGATCTCCGCCGCCGTCGCCGAGCCGGCTCGGCCCACCACGAGCAGGGCCGTCAGCACCGGGCCGAGCTCGCGAATGAGGCCCAGGCCCACGACAGTGCCCAGAGAGCCCTCGGCGCCGAATCGCACGAGGGTGTTGTAGCCCTGAAGTCCCAGGACCATCCCGACGGCGAGGCCGGAGATGCACACGATGATCAGGGAGAGAAACCCCTGATTGTAGATCTCCTCCACGAACCGCCGGCCGCGCAGGGGCGGAGTCACCGCGGCCTTGAGAAAGGCGATGGTGAACACGAGCATGCCGCCGAGCTCGGCGAGGACGCTGAGGGTACGCCACCCGATCTCCCGTACGACCCCCGACGCGCTCATGAGCCAAGGGTCTCCGACGCGGTGGGCGTGACGTCGTCGATGGCCAGGTCCTCGTCGAAGAAGTCGGCAACCTCGGCGTCTTCGCTGCGGTGCAGGTCGGCCGGCTTGCCTTCGACCGAGCGTCCCGGCAGCAGCAGCAGCGCATGATCCGCGAGCCGGAGGGTCGAGGCAATGTGATGGGAGACGACGAGCACCGTGATGCCTCTTTCCTGGTTGACCTTGGCCAGCAGCATTTCGATTCGCTTCACCGACGAGGGGTCGAGGCCTGAGAACGGCTCGTCACACAGGAGGATCTCGGGCTCGCGGAGGATCGCTCGGGCGAGCGCCGCGCGGCGCAGCATCCCGCCGGACAGCTGGCCGGGGAGGAGGTGGTCGATCTTCTCGAGGCCCACGGCCGAGAGCTGGGCCCGGATTGTTTCGGTGATGGCATCCTCCGAGAGATCCGAGTGCTCGCGCAGCGGAAGGGCCAGGTTGTCGAACACGGTCAGGGAGTCGAGCAACGCGCCCCCCTGGAACAACATCCCGATCTTCGACCGGATTTGGTACAGGGTGGGCTCCGGGGCTCCCGTCACCTCGTCGTCGCCCACGAAGATCTTCCCGGCCGCCGGCCGGATGAGGCCGCCCAGAAGGCGTAGCAGCGTGCTCTTGCCCGAGCCGCTGCCCCCGAGCAGAACCGATATCTGGCCACGCGGGAAGCCGCAGACCAGGTCCTCGAAGACGGTTCGCGTGCCGAAGCCCATGCGGACGTGTTCGAATCGGACGTGCGCGTCGTACGCGGGGGAGCCTTGCATCATGAAACCGGGCCGATTCCCCATACAATTATCAGAGGCCCCGAGAAGGTACCAGCGTCGGCGTCCAGCCCTTTCGTCACCCAACGACGATGTCCAAGTCGGAAAGACTGGTGTATATCGAGGTGCTGGTCATGGACGGTGGGAACGAGCGCAACGGAGTCGCGCGTCACCGCGCTGAGGTGGCGCGATTGCGAATGCGCGCCGAGGAGTGGCGGCAGTCGATCCCCTTCGGGGCGGGACGCGGCGGGACCGACGATGTCGCGCTCGCGGTCTTGCCGGCCAACGAGCGCACCACCGCCCAACTTCCCTCCGGCCGCCGGAGCAGCTTCGTTCGTCACCTGAGCCAACTGGTCGATGAAATCGAGCAGGAAGACGGAGAGCGCCGCCGGCCTGACCGGCGCAAGCGCGCCCGGGCGGGGACGGAAGACGAGAACGCGATGCTGGGGAGAGCGTGCGCGACGTGTCGTGGGCAATGTTGCCTTTCTGGCGGCGAACACGCCTACCTGGATTCCCCCGACCTCCGGCGCTTCTGGTCGACTCGGCCGTCGGCGACCGGGGCCAGCATCGCGGACGCCTATCTCGAGGCTCTGCCCGGACGCAGCTACAGCGGCTCGTGCGTCTTCCACGGCATCTCTGGGTGCGCGCTCCCGCGCGAGATGCGGGCGGAGATCTGCAACGCCTTTCTCTGCGACGGAGCTCAGGGCCTGCGGACGGAGATCCAGGCGGGGCGAACGGGTGGAGGATTCCTGGTCGCCGCCGCCGGCGGCGAACTCCTCCGCGCGGTCGTCGTCGACGCAGGGGGAGCTTCCAGACGGCTCCGTAAGCGGTAAACGAGTTGCTCCCTGCAGGGCACGCGACGCCGTGTCGGGCCCGGGGGGCGGCCTGATCCGCGCCTCGAAGAGGGCACGAACCGGGCACTCGCCGACGGAAGGCGAATCGGGAATCTGTGATTCCTCAACTGCCGCAACGGGAAACGAGGTAAGTGCGCCCGCCAGGAATCGAACCTGGACTTAGGGTTCCGGAGACCCTCGTGATATCCTTTTCACTACGGGCGCGTGGCCCCAGACATACATCACGTGCGGCATGGCTGCACGTCTCCGGGGCATTTTCGGGCGCGGCGAGGGCCGGATCGCAGGTGGTTCTCGCCGCTGGACTGGCGACGCGCGCGGCCGAAAGGTAGAGGATCGCTCGGCGCCGAGCCTCGCATTGGGCGGTGGCCAAGTGGTTAAGGCACCGGGTTTTGGTCCCGGCATTCGAAGGTTCGAATCCTTCCCGCCCAGCTCATTTTGGAAACGAGGCTCGGGGGATTCCAGTGGTATAGGCCCAACGCGAACTCATGACCGACGGAAAAACGCACGGCGACGTCGCCAAAGACGCGATCAAGATCTTTGCCGGCAACTCGAATCTCGAGTTGGCGCGGGACATCTCCTCCTATCTCGGTGTCAGCATCGCGCGGGCGGAGCTCCGGCGGTTCAGTGACGGCGAGATCAATGTCGACATCCAGGAGAATGTTCGAGGCGGTGACGTCTTCGTTCTCCAGTCCACGTCGACACCCGGCAACGATCACCTGATGGAGCTGCTCCTCTTCCTCGACGCGTTAAAGCGTGCGTCGGCGGGGCGCATCACGGCCGTGGTTCCCTACTACGGTTATGCTCGTCAGGACCGTAAGGTCGCGCCCCGCGCGCCGATCAGCGCCAAGCTCGTGGCCGATCTACTGGAAACCGCAGGCGCATCCCGACTTCTCACGATGGATCTGCACGCCGGCCAGATCCAAGGGTTCTTCAACATCCCGGTCGACAACCTCTACGCCACCCCGGTGCTATTGAAGCACCTGCGGCAACGGGTGGCGGGCACGCCTTGCACGGTGATCTCGCCGGACGCCGGTGGTGTCGAGCGGGCGCGCGCATTCGCAAAGCGTCTCGACGGGTCGCTCGCCGTCATCGACAAGCGGCGCTCCGGTCCGAACGAGGTCGCCGAGATGAACATCATCGGCGAGGTCGGCTCTCGGATCGCGATTCTGGTCGACGACATGGTCGATACAGCTGGCACACTGGTCAATGCCGCCGAAGCGGCGATTGCCGCTGGGGCACAAGAGGTTCTGGCGGTTTGCACCCACGCCGTGTTGTCCGGTCCGGCGATCGAACGCCTCGAAAAGTCCCAGATCAAGGAGCTGATCGTCACCAACACGGTCCAGCTCAGCGAGCCCGCCAGCCGGTGCGACAAGATTCATGCGCTGAACGTCGCTCAACTCATCGGCGAAGCCATTCGCCGAACCCACCACGAAGAATCGATCAGCTCTCTCTTCATCTGACGTAAGCGGTTCTCCCAACGAGGGGCAGCGCGAGGAGTCGAAGCAAAATGGAATCATTGTTCTTGGAAGTCGAGAAGCGCGAGACGGGCGGCAAGGGCCCTGCGCGCCGCGTCCGGATGCAGGGGAAGCTCCCCGGCGTTTTCTATGGTCCCGGCACCGCTGCGACGCCGCTTCAGATGGATGCGACCATCTTCGAGCGCAGCATCCGGGGGATCGAGGGAACGCACCTCATCCAGCTCAAGTCGTCCGACGGCGACCTGCACGGCAAGATGGTGCTCCTGCGCGACCTGCAGGAGGAGCCGGTTTCGGGAGATGCGCTTCACGTCGACCTGATCGAGGTCCCGCTCGACAAGCCGATCGATGTGTCCGTGCCGCTTCACTTCGTGGGCAAGGCCGAGGGTGTCACGCTCGGTGGCGTTCTCCAGCCGATCTTGCGCGAACTCCATGTGAAGTGCCTGCCGACGCACATCCCGGCTTCGATCGACGTCGACGTGACGGCGCTCGGCATCCACGACGTGCTCCATGTCAGCGACGTGCAGCTCCCAGAGGGCGCGACGGTGGCTGCCGACGGCAAGGAGCCCGTCATTTCGGTCCAGCCTCCGACGGTCTCCGACAAGCCGGCCGAGGGCGAAGGAGAGGGCGCGGAAGCGGCGCCGGCCGCGGAAGGCGGCGACGGCGAGGCAAAGCCGGCCGAATCGGCCGAAGGCGGAGACGACAAGGGCAAGTCCTGACCGTTGGCCGATCGGCGCGCGATCGTCGGATTGGGAAACCCGGGTGTCCGGTATCACGGCACGCGGCACAATATCGGGTTCGTGGTCGTCGATGGGCTCGGGGTCGAGCTGGGGGCGCCGGTCACGGCCCAGAGGCCCGGCGCTTTCTGGTCCCGGTCGGCATCTGCGGAGTTCGGCGAGGTCTTTCTCGCCAAACCCCAAACTTTCATGAATTGTAGCGGCGAGCCTCTGGCGGCGCTGCTGGCCGAGTGGGACGTGCCGGCCACCAGCGTCTTGGTGGTTCACGATGATGTCGACCTGGAGCTTGGGCGACTCAAATTGAAGCGAGGAGGGGGCACCGGCGGGCATCGCGGGTTGCTCTCGATCGAGGAAGAGACTGGAACCCGGGACTTTTTCCGGCTCCGGTTCGGAGTAGGGCGCCCTGATGGGGGCCAGGACACTGCGGAGTACGTTCTCGAGGCGTTCCCCGAGACTTCTGGCGAGGTTCTGGGCGGGGCAGTGGGGCGGGCGTGCCGAGGTGCGCTGGACTGGCTGCAGCTCGATTTCGAGGCGGCGATGAAGAGCGTGAACACGGGGCGCGAGAAGCCCGTTGAACCGGACGAGTCCGGTTGCTAGTTAGCCCGTTTTCCGGAGGCGAAATGCGTACGTATGAGATCACGATCGCTCTGCACCCCGATCTCGGGGAGGCAGGGGTAAAGGAGCAGGTCGAGAAGATCCAAGAGATCATCTCCGCCAACGAAGGCTCCGTGAAGCAGGTGGCCGAGTGGGGGCTCCGGGATCTCGCGTACCCGATCAAGAAGGAGCGTCGCGCGATCTTCCAGGTGGTCGTATTCGAGGGCTTGGGCGCGACCGTTGCCGAGCTCGAGCGCAACCTTCGCATCTCGGACCACGCTCTGCGTTACATCACCGTTCGCATCGATCCCGATCGCCCGCCGCTCGAGATCGGTCGCCCGCGTCGTGGACCCGAAGATGAGTCGGGCGAAGGCGAGGAGGCTGCCGCTCCGAGCGAGCAAGCCGCCGAAGCGCCCGCGTCCCCTGCTGAACCGACTGACGCCGGCGCGGCGTCCTGACGGCAACGAAACCGTAGGAAAGAGAAGAACATGTCGGAGACCACCGAGACCACGAGCACTCCCGCAGCGCCCTCAGGGCCTGCGTCTTCCGGCCCGCCCTCGCGCCCGTCCTATGGTGGCGGCGGTGGAGGTGGGGGGGATGGCGAGCGCCGTGGGCGCGGACGGTCCGAGGAGCGTTTCCCGATGCGCCGTCGCGGCGGCGGCGGCGGCCGCCGTAAGGTCTGCCGGTTCTGCGCCGAGAAGTCGATCATCATCGACTACAAGGACACGAAGGTTCTCGCGAACTTCATCACCGAGCGCGGCAAGATCATTCCGAGCCGGATCACGGGAAACTGTGCC
>JAJCZO010000276.1 GCA_029262355.1 Deltaproteobacteria bacterium | reverse complement strand
GCTTCTCCTCGTGAGCTGGTGTTCGGCTAGCCTAGGCGGGGCGCTCGGTCCATCGTGCGCTGCGTCGTTCTGGTGTGATCTCGAGAGCTGGGTTGACAGCCGGCTACCGCGTTGCGGTACAGGATCGGCATGGAGCTTCAGGAAGTTGGCCGTGACGTCTACGCCTGCCTGCAGGAAGATACCGGTCTCGGCAAGAGCAATTCGGGTCTCATCAACCGGGGCGGCGGGCTCGTCGTCGACACGTTCTGGGATCTCCCGCACACCCGCGAGATGATCAAGCACTACGCAGACGTGTGGCCGAAGCCGGCTGAGCGAGTGGTCAACACGCATCGCAACGGAGACCACTGTTGGGGCAATCAACTCTTCGCGGGGGCCGAGATCATCGCGCATCGCGCGTGCGGTGAGATGTTCGCAACCGAGAAGCCCGAAGCGATGCAGGCTCTTCGCAACGCGGGCGGCGCCGGCGCGGACTCGATCATGAAGGTCTTCGCCGACGCGCTCTCGGAGTTCGATTTCTCGGGAATCGAGCTTACCCCGCCCACGACGCTCATCGACGACACCCTCGACATCGAGCTCGATGGTGTGAAGGTGAGCCTGATCCACGTCGGCCCTGCGCACACGGCAGGTGATGTGATCGTACATCTTCCGGAACAGGGCGTCGTGTTCACGGGCGACATTCTGTTCCGACTCTGTACGCCCATCGGGTGGGAAGGAACGTTCGACACGTGGATCGCGGCCCTCGACACGATCGTGGCCCTCGATCCCAAAGTCGTGGTGCCGGGGCATGGACCGCTGTGCGGAGTCGAGGGGCCGAACGAGATGAAGGCGTACCTCGAGTACGTGCGCGCCGAGTCGAAGCCCTTGTTCGAGCAAGGGCTGTCCGTTCTCGACGCTTGCAAGAAGATCGACGTCGGCCCGTACGCGGGCTGGACAGAGCCCGAGCGTTTGGTGTTCAACGTCGCGCGGGCGTATCGAGAGCTGCGCGGCGACCCCTTCGACTCGCCGATCGACATCACCGAGATCTTCACCTCGATGTTCCAGTTGCGAGAGGCGTGGAGTAGCAAGTCATGAGCGAAGAATCCCACGATCCATTTGCCGACTTCGATCACTCGACCGGCTCGGGACTGGTCCGGAATCCGTACCCACGGCTCGGCGAGCTTCGTGCGGCGTCGGGCGTGTTGAGCGGTCGGGTCGACGACGCGTTCGGCCTCCCCCGGGGCCCCGAGGCGGCCGGACCGAAGAGTGGGCAGTACTTCTCTGCCCTGAGCTACGACGCGGTCACGCAGGTTCTGCTCGACGGCGAGACCTTCTCGTCTTCGGGGTACGCCGACTCCATCGGGCTCGTCATGGGTCACAGCATTCTCGAGATGGATGAGCCCGAGCATCGGCGGTACCGCGATCTTCTGCAGGGGGCGTTTACCCTGAAGGCCATGGAGCGGTGGGAGTCCGAGGTTGTCGGCCCCATCGTCGCGCGGCGCATCGACGGCTTCGTGTCGAACGGGCACGCCGATTTGGTGCGGGAGTTCACGTTCCCGTTCCCGCTCGAGGTGATTTCGGCCATGCTCGGACTGCCGGAGAAGGACCTGCCGGTTTTTCACCGGATGGCCGTGGAGCTGATCAGCATTGCCATCGACATCGAGCGGGGCCTCGGTGCTTCGCAGGCGCTGCGCGACTATTTCGCGGGAATCTTGGCCGCGCGGCGCCAGGACCCGCGCGAGGACCTCATCAGCATGCTCGCGGAGGCGGAGCTCGACGGGCAGCGCCTCACGGACGAAGACATCTTCGCGTTCCTGCGCCTCCTGCTTCCGGCCGGGGCCGAGACGACGTACCGTTCGTCGAGCAATCTGCTCTTCGGCCTGCTCAGCGATCCGGATCAGCTGAACGCGCTACGCGACGATCGCTCTCTCATGCGAAAGGCGATCGAGGAGGGCCTTCGGTGGGAGGCACCTCTCACGGGGATCGCGCGCACGACGACGCGCGACGTGGAAGTGTGTGGCACCGCCATCCCCGAGGGCTCCCAGGTTCAGGTTTGCATCGGCGCGGCGAATCACGACCCGGGGCGTTGGAACGATCCCGATCGTTTCGATTTGTTTCGCGACGTGAAGCCGCACATCGCCTTCGCGACCGGTCCGCACACGTGTCTGGGCTTGCATCTTGCTCGCATGGAAACGGTCGTCGCGTTGGACGCGTTGCTCGATCGCTTGCCGAATCTGCGGCTCGATCCATCGGCGCAAGACGTGCACATTACCGGTCTCACCTTCCGCGCGCCTCGCGCGCTTCCCGTCTTGTTCGATAGCTGAGGAGGTCTCATGTCTAGTCCCTACACCTTCGATGCTCCCTTTACGGTGGGCGGGCAGCTCGACGCGCGTGCCGCGCACCCGGAGGTCGGCCAGCGTACCGTTCTCATCGATGCGAATCGGGAGTGGACCTACCGTCAGCTTCGCGGAGAGTCGGTCCGACTCGGCCATCTTCTCCGCTCGCGCTTGGGGACAATCGACGACGAGCATCCGGCGCACGTGGCGATGCTCTTGGAGAACCGCCTCGAGCTGATGTCGCTCTTCGGTGGCTGCGCCTACGCTGGAGCAACGCTGTTCGGCGTCAACACCGGGCTTCGCGGCGAGACTCTGGCGGGCGTGCTGAACCAGTCCAAGGCACGGGTCCTCGTCGTCGACCAGAGCCTCCAGGAACACGTGGAGCGGATTCGGGGGGATCTCGAGCATGTCGCCGAAGATGGAATTTTGGTGGTTCGTTCCGGCGGTGAGGGTGCGCTCATCGGCCAGGAGCTCGCCGAGGCCGCTGGGGCGGAGGTAGGGGACGCGGACCCGGAGAGGGCGGCGCCGGACGTCGACGTCGTGGCCGAACAGCCCCTCATGGTCATCTACACGTCGGGTACGACCGGTCTTCCCAAGGGCATCCTCAACAACCACGCGAAGCTTCTCGTCATCGGCATGGCGGTCTCCGGGAACATGCAGCTCACTCCCGACGACCGTGGCTACGCATGCATGCCGCTGTTCCACTCGAACGCGATGTTCCTGGGGTTCATGACGGCATTCTGGGTGGGGGGCAGTCTCGCGATGCGCGATCACTTCAGTGCGTCGCAGTTCGTTCCGGACGTGCTCCGCTTCGGCGCCACGTATTGGAACTACGTCGGCGAGCCGGTGCATTACGTCTTGGGCGCGCTCGAGAAGAAGTATGGGTCCGCTGACGCGATCGGGGCCGAGGTGACTCGGAATCCGGCCAACAAACTGCGCTATGCGCTGGGGAACGGCGCGGCCGCACCGGATCTGGAGAAGTTCTGCGACTGGCTCGGCCTCGAGGACATGTTCGAGCTCTACGGGTCGACCGAGGCAGCGATCAGTACGTTTCGCAAGAAGGGCGACCCGCGCGGCAGTGTCGGCGAGGTCACCGATGCCAAGGTGCGAATTCTGGACGAGCGCGGGCAGGAATGTCCACCGGCCGTGCTCGATCCGGACGGCAAGATTACGAACTATGCCGACGCCGTCGGCGAAATCTGTCGGGTCGCCGACGATACCGCACTATTTCAGGGATACTTCCAGAACGAGAAGGCCAACACCGACAAGTATCGCGATGGCGTTTACCACTCCGGCGACCTCGGCCACATCGTGCAGCGCGATGAGACGCGCTTCCTTTTCTTCGACGGACGCACCGACGACTGGATTCGCAAGGACGGCGAGAATTTTTCGGCCCTCCAGGTAGCGCGCCTGCTCCAGGAGCACTCGGATGTCGTGCTTGCCGCGGCCTACGGCGTTCCCTGCGCCGTCTCCGACGAGCACGTCATGGTTGCTCTCAAGCTGCGGCCCGGCGCGATGTTCGATCCGAAGCAATTCTTCGACTTCTGCGAGAACTCGATCGACGGCGGAGGGATGGATCGCAAGTGGTTCCCCGACTTCCTTCGAATCGTCGACGAGTTCGAGTACACGCAGACCGAGAAGATCCTGGTCCGGAACCTGAAGAAGCTCCATTTCGATTTGAACCGGCTCGGGGACGCGCCGGTCTTCTTCCGCGAGCGTGGTGACGAATCCTACCGCCCACTGGACGCGAGCAGCTACGAAGCCCTTCGCGCGGACTTCGCGGCGGCGGAGAAGCTCGACTTGCTCGATCGCTGACCTGCCGGCTGTTAGACCCCAGCCGTGCCGGAATCACCGATTGGAAGGCTTCGCCTCGCGGGAATCGTCGAGGCCATTTCGTTTCTCCTCTTGCTCGGCGTCGCGATGCCGCTGAAGTATGTTTGGGGCCAGCCGCTTGGGGTGAAGCTCGTAGGCTGGGTCCACGGTGTCCTCTTCATCACCTTCTGTTTCGCGCTGAACGGCGCTCGTACGGCCCACGATTGGCCGACGTCGAAGTCGGTGAAGGTACTGATCGCCGCGCTCCTACCGTTCGGGCCGTTCGTCATCGATCACGGCTTGAAGGAAGAAGAGACGGCAACGGAAGGCCAGGGCTACCGTTCCTAGCTCGGGCTGCTTTCGGCGGCTCGGCCGCGGACTTCTACGCCACGACGCTCTTGGCGCGTAGTGCTTCTTTGCGCTCGGTTGAGCAACCAAGCTCGTCGAGGATCTCCTCGGTGTGGTCTCCGTACAGGGCGGCGGCTGGGGCATCGGGGGCCGGTGTGCCGGAAAACTGAACGGCGGGCCGCGCGCGGCGATAGCGGCCGTACACGGGGTGGGTCGCTTCGAGAACCGTCCCGTTGTGGGTGATCTGGGGGTCCACGAGGACGTCGGCGTGGGAAAGTACGGGCGCTGCTGCAACCTCGTGCTCGATGAGTCGCCCATACGCCTCCTCGGTCGTCATCGCGACGAGGCCGTCGCGCAGCGCCTCGGCCCGCTCGACCTGGTTGGCCTCCTCGAGCGACTCCTTCCCGCGGTGCCGCGGAGCGTCCGCGAGATCGTCGCGACCGACCGCGCGCAGGCTTCCGTGGATCTGCGCTGACGTGCTCGTCCACATCACGATTTGTCCGTCGGACGTCGGCATGAGCTGGTAGCGCTCTCCGGGGACGGAGTAGTTCTGCACGTCTTCGCCGATGAGCGAGTGGCGAAGCATGCCGTCGGGCCAGAAGAACGCGAGCCCGGCGTCGAGCATGGAGATCTTGACGTGCTGGCCGTCCGCGCCGCGTTCGCGGGCGAGGAGGGCGGCGGTGATGCCCTGCGCCAGCGCGTAGGATGTCGCTTTGTCGACAACTGCGTTCCGCACCAGATCGGGGATCGGAATCTCCGGGTTCATCTGGGCCGCGACGTAGCCCGTGAGGGATTGAAAGATTGGGTCGTAGCCGCGCCGGCTCGCGTACGGGCCGGCGTCGCCGTAGCCGGCGATCGATGCGTAGACGATCCGGGGGTTGATCTTGCGTAGGTCGGCCTCCGCGACCCGAAGTCGCTCGGCGGCTCCCGGGCGCCAGTTTTGTGCGAAGACGTCGGCGCCGCGGACGAGCTCGTACATCAGCTCGAGGCCTTCTTCCGTTTTCAGGTTGATCCCGATGGAGCGCTTGCCGTGATTGCAGTTGAGATAGAGGGCGGCCATGCCCGCCCGGTAGTTCGCGAGTTGCCGACTCTCATCGCCGTACTTGGGTGGCTCCACTTTCACGACGTCCGCGCCCTGGTCGGCGAGGATCATCGTGGCGAGGGGGCCCGAGATGACCTCGGTTACGTCGATTACACGAATTCCGCTGAGTGGTCCCGACATTGTGGGTGCTCTCTACCTGCGGCCATCTGGCTTGTCATCGTGCCGAGGTCCAGAGTACGCAGGCGGCATGGGTATCGGAAATGGCGGTCTCGCGAACCTGGCCCGGCTCCGGAGCTTCAAAAGCCGGCGGCTCTCCTCCTGGGACCGAGCCGGGGGCAACATGGACATGGTGATGGTGGCGCCGGGCCAGACCCTGGAGTTTGGCGCGATCGAGGGGGCAGGCTGCGTCAAGCACATTTGGATCACGATGATGTCACTACCCGAGGAGCCGCACGAGCTTCTCCGGACGGTCCTCCGCATGTTCTGGGATGGCGAGGAGAGCCCAAGCGTCGAGACACCTCTCGGCGATTTTTTCGGCATCGGGTTCGGCTTGCGCCGCAACTTCACCTCGCAGCCGCTGCAGATGAGCCCCGAGGATGGAAAGAGCTTCAACTGTTGGTTCCCGATGCCCTTCGTCTCGGGGGCTCGCTTCGAGATCGAGAATCAGGGGGCGGCTTCACGTATCTTCTACTTTTACGTCGACTACGAAGAGTATGGGTCGCTCGACGCGGACCTCGGCCGCTTCCATGCGTCCTGGAACCGCACGGCGGTGACGGCCGGGACCGCGAAGGAGCACGGGTACACGCGCGAGAACTACGGCCTGGGCGCGGAGCGGCCCGCGGGACCCGGGCTCGGAATTGCCGGTCCGTGGCAGGAGGCCAATCTGACCGGCGAGCGGAACTACGTGATCCTCGAGGCGGAGGGGAATGGGCAGTACGTGGGGTGCAACCTGAACGTCGACGTATTCGAGCGACAGGTCAACGATTGGTACGGCGAGGGGGACGACATGATCTTCATCGACGGCGAGCCGTGGCCGCCGCGCCTGCATGGCACGGGCACCGAAGACTACTTCGGCACGGCGTTCTGTCCGACGCAGGAGTTCTCCTCGCCCTATCATGGACTCACGGTCTACAGCGGTACGAAGGAGTGGCCTTGGGGTGGTAAGAACTCAATGTATCGCTTCCACGTCGAGGATCCGATCCGATTCGAGAAAGAGATCCGGGTGACGATCGAGACAGGTCACGACAATGCGCTCGCCAACGACTATTCGAGCACGGCGTACTGGTATCAGATCGGTCGCACCGAGCCGTTGCGGACCTTGGCGCCGGTAAAGGAGCGTCTGCCGCGCGACGATCCCCCCGCGCCGAAGCGTACACCGAAACCGTAGGCGGAGAAGGACGGCCCTCTGCGCCCGGGAAGTCCCTGGTCGGATCGATCCCCACGCGCACCTTCCAGCGAGCGCCGTCCCTCGAAGAGTTCGGTCTCGTCGACGACTCTGTGGAAGAGCAGGTCCGCTACTGAACGCTGGGCCGCTTCGAGAACGCGCCGAACCAGCGCTGGATGTTCCCGAAGCCTGGATCGAGGTCGACCTGGGCGAACTGCGCGAAGGCCAGGCCGGCGTACAGCGTGCAGTCGGCGATGGTTGGCTCGTCGCCGGCTGCGAACGGCTTGTTGCCAACCTTTGCGTCGAGGGCTGCGAGCGCGTTCGCCAGCCGGCCGCGGGCGGCGTCCGCGGCCTCCGCCGACTGTTTGATGCGACCGGCGAACATCGGCGACGAGTTCTGGAAGATGCCCGCGACCGAACCGATCACGCCGAGGTCGGCGATTCGCTCGACCTCGCGGATTCGTGCGCGCTCGAGCGGCTCCCGTCCGGTCATGGGCGGATCGGGGTTCAAGTCTTCGAGATAACCGATGATCGCACTCGACTCGGTGAGATACGTGCCGTCGTCGAGCTCGAGTACCGGAACGGCGCCCAGCGGGTTCTTCTTCAAGAACTCCGGGGTACGCGTTTGGCCTTCGAGGATGCTGACTTCCTCGAGGGGCAGCTCGATGCCCTTTTCCTTCATGTAGACGAGGAGCTTCATGGGGTTCGGCGCCATCGAAAACACGTAGAGTTTCATGTCGTGGGGATCTCCTAGAAGGCTTGTGGTTCAATCGGCAAGGTGAAGCAAGCGGCGGACGAAGTGCTCACGGAAACGGTCGGCTGCGACCGTCGTGGCGACGCGCATCTCGCGCGTATTTCGCGTCGGAGCGGGCTGTTCGAGGCTTCGGAACACTCCGTCCTGGATGGTCGGCTCGATTGCCAGCGACTCGAACGTGCAGAAGGACTCGTCGTACACGCACCCGAGGGCAAGCGGGTCATGGAGAAAGGCGACGTTGTCGCCATCCATGTTGGCACCGATGCTCCCGAAGATCTGATTTTGGATCGGTGCCCAGACGCGGATGGCGCGGGTGAGGGCAGAAAGCAGCGGGTGGCGACTCGCCTCGAGAGCCACGAGGTCCTCTTCGCGGAGCCATGTTTGCAGCGTGACGTCGCCGGTCACGAGACGGGTCGGTACGTCTGCCCGCAATGCATGGACCGATGCGTCGCGATCGGAACATAGGTTGTAGTCGATCCCGAAAGGGAACGAGAAGCCGCCGTACTCGATTCGGCGAATGTGCCCCCCCATGACGGTCAGCATCTTCACGCGGGAGGCCATGTCGGGATCGGCTCCGATGGTGACGGCGAGGTTCGTCATCGGACCGACGGCGACGATCTCGAGGTCGTCGTGCTGGCGCAGGAGGCGCGCGATCGCGTCGGTGCCGGCCTCGTCCTCGAACGACGGTGTTTCGTCCGCAGCAAGGATGCCGTCGCCTTCCTTGCCCGTCGACGCGAACACGCTGCCCGCGGTCACAGGTTCTCCCCGGCCTGCGTACACGGGCACCTCGTCGCGGCCCGCGAGCTCGAGAATGCGTTTCGAGATGCGCGCGCGGCGGTCCGTGTTGCCGCTGACCGTCGTCACCGCGACCAGTTCGATCTCGGGGGAGGCCAGGGCGAGGGTGAGGCACATCGCATCGTCGACGTCGGTGCCCATGTCGGTATCGAGAATGATGCGATGTTTCATCGGATCGGAAGCTCCTGCGGGGTCGCAGGCGGCTGGCGCACGATCTGCTGCGCGAGATCGATCGCGGCAAGGGACGCTTCAGCGGAGCGGACGGCGGGGACCCGGGCGGCGCCGATCGTTCGGCGCATCATCTCGAGCCCCGCATAGCGAGCGACGTCGGCGAAGAGCACGGTTCCCGAGACGCCCAGCGCCTGGACGTACCCGGCCCAGATGGACTGGGTCTGCTGCGAGGCGTCGATGGAAGGGGAAGCCGTGATACGGGCCAGCCACAGGTGGGCGAGGAGCGTGCCGATGTCGAACGCCGGGTCCCCGACGTGGGCGATCTCCGCGTCCAGGAGGGTGGGTCCGGTTGGTCGTAGCAGGACGTTTCCTGGCTGGACGTCCGCATGCACGAGAGCCCCGCGCGGGTCGAGGTAGCGCCGATACGCTTCGGCGGCGATCTTGGCCAGCGTGGGGTCGTCGCGAATCTGCGCGGCTCGGGCTTCGACGCCGGCCGGCACGGGAAAGCCTTCGCCCTCGTAGGGGAGCGTGAAGATGTGGTTCCCGTGGAGCTTTCGGATCGCGGCGTTGGCAAACTGCGGGATCAGATCTTCATCGGCCCACGTGGCGCCGTGTACCCGCCCGAGAAATCCGGCGATCGTGACCAGCGCCTCATCGACGTCGGCGGCGCGCCCTAGGGCGGCGTCGAGGCGTTCGGCGTCCTGAAGGTCTTCAAGGACCAGCAGGCGCCGCGCCGCGTCGAAGTAAAGGATGCCCGGGCACACGCCGCCGTCGTCGCAGCGCCGCGCGATCTCGTAGTAGCGGTTCTCGAAGACGATCCGTTCCGTGCTCGTCTGGTATTCGGGGAACTTCTCGAGGGCCGGGCGGGCGTGCTTCACGATCACGGTGCGCCCCGACACGTGCGACCGCAGCCGGCGCACCCAGTTGATGTTCCCGTCTCCGACCGGTTCGAGGTCCGGCGCGTCGTCGTCCCACACCCCCGCGTCGCAGAGAATCCGGCCCAGACTCGGGCTGGACCAGGATTCTGGGCTCTCGTCGATCGGCACGGCGCTCTCCTACTCCGGTCGGGCCACCAGCGGCAACCAGCGCTACGTGTGGCCGCGTCCAAAGTTACACGCTCTGTTCCGTTTGGCGGGCCATCCGCCCACGCCAGAGGCCGAAGCGCTCCAGGCGCGTATCGGGGAGATCACCACGATTTGAGGGATCGGCTTGACCCCATGCGCGCCTGACCGTACTGCTCAGCCATGTCGAACGGCTTCGGCAATGGCGCCCATCATCCGAATGAAGAAGATCCCCTGCGCGAGTTGCGTCAGGTCGTCGAGGCGTTTCGAAAACGTTTCGGCGGAGGCGGCGGTGAAGGGGGGGGCAGGAGTCTCTCCCCCTGGCCGATCCTGATCATCGGACTCGTCCTTTATCTGGCCACCGGGATCTTCATCGTTGGCCCCGACGAACGCGGGATCGTGGTGCGATTTGGCAAGGCGGTGCGCGAGGTCGGGCCAGGGCCCGGTTGGCATCTGCCCTGGCCGATGGAAGAGGTGCTGAAGCCCTCCGTCACGCAGATTCGCAAAGAGGAGTTCGGCTTCCGAACCGTCGATGTGGGACCGCCGGCCCGGTACCGGCAGGTCGAGCCCGAGGCCCTGATGCTCACCGGCGACGGAAACATCATCAAGCTCGAATTCATCGTGCAATACCGAGTGAAGCAGGAGCCGGAGGCGGCGACCGACTTCCTGTTCAACGTACGCGACCCTCGGGCCACACTGCGGGTCGCGTCCGAAGCCGCGATGCGTCAGGTGGTGGGCAGCAATAAGATCGACGATGCTCTCACCGACGAACGCCAGCGTATCCAGGCCGAGGCGCAGGTGGCGATGCAGGAGATCCTGGACGAGTACGGGAGCGGCATCGGTATCGTCACCGTCCAGCTGCAGGACGTTGCACCGCCCGACGAGGTTTCCGACGCGTTCAAGGACGTCATCAGCGCCGAGCAGGACAAGGAGCGGATGATCAACGAAGCGCGCGGCTACTCCAATGACGTCGTCCCCAAGGCGCGCGGGCAGGCGGCGCGCTTGATCAATCAGGCGGATGGCTACCGGCAATCCCAAATCCAGAAGGCGACCGGTGAGTCGGAGCGCTTTCTCGCTCTGTTCGAGGAATACTCGAAGGCGAAGAGCATCACGCGCAAGCGTCTATACCTAGAAGCGATGGAAGAGATCCTGCCTCACGTGGACAAGGTATTGATCGACGAGTCGGGCAATCAGGTGGTGCCGTACCTGCCGCTCGAACGGCTTCCAAAGGCCGCGGCCCCGGCAGTGACAGGGGGCGAGTGATGGATCGTCGTTGGATTGCGGTCTTTGCCGTTTTCGGTTCGGTCTTCGCAGTGTGGAGCCTCGCGACGTTCGTTGTCCCTCAGTGGGAGCAGGCGGTCGTCTTGCAGCTCGGGGAGCCGGTGAAGACGGTGCGCGAGCCCGGTCTCTACTTCAAGCTCCCGTTCGTCCAGAACGTCGAGTACTTCGACAAGCGGCTGCTCGACTACGACGCTGCCCCGAAGGAGCTTCTCACGCGCGACAAGCAGCAGCTCGTGGTCGACAACTACACGCGTTGGCGCATTGTCGATCCGCTCCAATTCTACCAGGCGGTCCGCAACGAGGCCGGCGCTCAGTCGCGACTCGACGACATCGTGTACTCGAATCTTCGTGAGAACTTCGGGCGCCAGACGCTCAACGAGATCGTGAGCGGCAAGCGCTCGACGCTCATGGACGAGATCACCGCCAAGAGTGACGAGAGTGCCCGTCAGTACGGCATCGAGGTCGTCGACGTGCGGATCAAGCGCGCAGACCTTCCCGAGAAGAACGAGCTGAACGTCTTCAGTCGGATGCGCACGGAGCGTGAGCGTCTGGCGAAGAAGTTTCGCGCCGAGGGTGACGAGGAGTCGCGCAAGATTCGCTCGACGTCTGACAAGCAGGTTCAGATCCTGACGGCCGAGGCGCAGAGGGAAGCCGATGTGCTCCGCGGGAAAGGCGACGCGGAGGCGGTGCGAATCTTCGCCGATGCGTACGGGCGAGACGAAGAGTTCTATGCGTTCACCCGGACCCTCGAGGCCTACCGGACCGCGCTTCCAGGGAGTACGACGATCGTATTGTCGCCGGACAGCCCGTTCTTCCAGTTGCTGAAGAGGGGGCCGGAACCGCCGCAGCAGTGAGCCGGCTCGCACTTGGCATCGTCGTGGGGGTGGGGCTTCTGCTCTATCTCAGGTCTCCGATCGATCTGATCCCCGACCGCGCTGGGGCTGTTGGTCTCCTCGACGATCTCCTCGCGCTCGGCGTGGGCGCTTGGTGGTTCTGGAAGCGGCTTCCCAAGATTCCTTCGGGGGCGTCGTCGTCCTCGCGTAGCGAGGGGGGCGGCACGTCGCCCGAGCGATTCGATCCGTACGAGGTCCTCGGAATCTCCCGGGGTGCTTCGCAGGAGCAGATCCGCCAAGCGTATCACGAGTGTCTTCGCCAGTACCATCCCGATCGGGTGGATGGGTTGGGCGATGAGCTTCAAAAGCTCGCACTCGACCGCACGCTCGACATCCGCCGCGCCTATGACGAGTTGAAGGCGTAGCGCACCGGCGACGTCGGGTTGATGGACTGTCGTCGGCTGGCGGCACGGCGTCTCTCCCATGCCGACGGTGGTGCGCTGGGAGCGCGGCTTCGTTCGCAAAGCTCGAGCAGAGATGCTCTCGTCTCGGTTGGTATGATTGACATTCGGATCCTGGGTTCGGGGCGGGCGCTGGCTTCTTGGCTGGCAGTCATCGGGGGGCTTGCCGCTCCCGTCGGGGTGCGGGCGGCCTGCAACGCCGTTCCGACGACGACGGAGACGATCCGAGCCGCGGTGGGTAGCGTCAGCCGGCCGTTTGCCCGCAGTAGCGGTGCGGCGGACGATGTCGAGCTGCTGCCCAGTTGTGACTCGCCGGCGCTTGAAGACGCGAACGGGGACGGCGCGGTCGATGGGAAGGACTTCTTCGTCAGCGTGTTCTTCAAGCCGCCGGGGTCCAAGGGGCGTCTTGTCGTCCTGAGTGGCGGCGCAGGTTGTGGCGATCTTCAATGTGGGGGGAAGGCGCCGCACTGTGTTGACGCGCCTGGCCCGTACCTCGTGGTGAACAAGGAGACCGGGCGTTTGCGCTTCCGGTTTCCTGAAACCGACGGGCTCCTCGGACCCGCGGGCGATGGTCGTGGGCTCACCGGTCCCGTCGCAATCGCCGTGACGGCGGTCGGGAAGCCCTTGCCCTGTGGCCTTCGGACCTCGCGATGCATCGCTCAGCCGGGCTCGCCGAAGCAGTACTTTTGTATTGATGATCTCTTCGTCGACGCGAGCGGCCCCGCGAAGTGCGATACCGGTCGGGCGAGTCAGCGGACGACCTTTGCGGGCTTCACGGCCCTTCCTGCGTCGAACGACTATCGCCGGGTTTGCGGCGATTCGGAGGGCGAGCCGCGGTGTGCGGACGATGCTTCGTCGATCCAGATGACCGTAGATTCCGCGGGGAACGTCGGCCTGCCGATGCGTTGGGGCTCGGCTCTTCGTGCCCGACCGGGCGACCCGGGTCGCAAGGACAACCGGAGGCTGAAGGCGAGCACGGTTGAATCGCGGGCGAGAGCCAATACGAAGCCGATCGATGTCCCGAATTCGAGCTACCTCGCTTCGTTCACCCCGGAGGGGCGGCGGTGGGACCGCCAGCCCCTGTTCGCACCCGTCGCGCCCGGTCGCTCAGGACGATCGCGCGAACTCACACTCGAAGGCACCGCGGACGAGCCGGAGTCCGTGTTGTGGTTCCATCGGCGCCTGCCCTGGCGGTACGAGTGCAAAGGGGGCGCTCGGGCCGGCCAGGCTTGCGCGCAGAAGAGTGCACCTCCGGATTGTCCGGGTGGGTCGTGTCGTCCCACGGCTCGCGCCGTCTACTACACCTGTCACGGCGGCAAGCGCTCGGGGGCGCCGTGCACGCGGGGCAACGACTGCGGGGCGAACGCGCGCTGCATGCCTGGCTCGCGCTGCGTTGCCTGGGCGACGGGAACGCAGACCCCGAAGGGCTGCAGCACGGATGCCGACTGCTCGGCCGCCGAGGAGTGCGGTCCCGGACTTTTCGAGTTTCGCGATCGGATGACCGCCGGCGGGGGGCCCATCGTGGTGGATCGTGACGGAAGCCCATCTCGTCCGGGAGTGTGTCGCACCGGCCCGAAGAAGGGGGAGGCCTGCACCAGCGCGAACGAATGTGAGGGGAAGCGGTGCGTTCGTTTTCGTGCCCAAGCTGGCGCCTACACCGCCGCGACGACGAGTCGACGCTAGGGCGCTGGTCCTTGCCTCGGGCCGGGATCGCGATCCGTTCGGTCGTGCCTCTGTGAGGCAAAGGTGGAATGGCTGTCCTGTGAACCCGCTGGCGATCTTCTAACCGCAATACCAACCGGAGAACCCGATGACCCGCATGAACGAACTCGCCTTCTACACGTTGGCCGGCGCGCCGAAATCACCGCGCGACCTCATTGGCGAGGTGGAGCTGGGCGAAGAGCTGGGGCTGGGTTCGGCGTTCATCTCGGAGCGGTTCAACGTGAAGGAAGCCGCGACGCTGTCGGGTGCGGTGGGTGCGGTCTCGACGGAGCTGGGCATCGCGACGGCGGCAACGAACCACACTACCCGCCACCCGATGGTGACCGCAGCGTTCGCGATGACGATGCATCGGATGACGGGGGGCCGCTTCTCTCTCGGCCTTGGGCGAGGGATCAAGGCGATCTTCGACGCGTTCGGTCTGCCGCAGATCAAGACCGCCGAGATCGAGGACTTCGTTGGCCTCATGCGCCGTATCTGGAAGGGCGACGTCGTGTTCGCGCACGATGGTCCGGCCGGGAAGTACCCGCTCCTCGCGATGGGGCCGGACTACGATGATCATATCCCGATGACGTTCACCGCGTTCGCGAAGCCCTCGCTCGAGCTTGGGGGGCGGGTTTTCGACGCGGTCGTGTTGCACACGTTCTTCACCGACGAGACGACCGCGCGGTGTGTCCGCACCGTGAAGGAGGCTGCGGAGAGGGCTGGTCGGGACCCTGCGAAGGTTCGGGTGTGGGCCTGCTTTGCGACGATAGGTGATCACCTGCCCGGGGAGGTTCGGTTGAAGAAGACGGTGGGGCGCCTTGCGACCTATCTCCAGGGCTATGGGGACCTGATGGTGAAGACGAATCGTTGGGATCAGGCGGTGCTCCAGCGGTTCCGCGACGACGAGTTCGTGAAGAGCTTTGGTGGTGCGCTGGACGCCACAAACCTCGGCGCCCTAGGTTCGACCAAAGGGCGCAGCGCACCGCGGGGCGAAGCGCGCGCTATCCGGCCGGATTTGCTGCAAGGTGGTCGAATCGGCCAGCCGGGCGCGTCCGGCGGTATTCGTCGACGA
>JAJCZO010000275.1 GCA_029262355.1 Deltaproteobacteria bacterium | reverse complement strand
GTTCGCGTTCGGAGAATACCGGGCCGCCATCGCCGCCCACAGCGCCGCCGCGATCGGGCTCTCAAAGGGCAGCAGCCTGCTGCCCTTCGACTACCTCTTCAGCCGCGCGCACCTCGCAGAGTATTTTCACACTTTTCTCCTGGTCGACGGGGTCGGAATTCTCCTGTGCCTCACAGCCGGTCTCCCCATGTTGGTGGGCGTTCTTCGCGGCGACCTCGCGAAGCCCCAGACGCTCCTGATTCTCATTGCGGGCACCATCCTCTCGTACGCGTTCGTCATGGACCCACTGTGGGGAGCGTACTCCGACTGGGATCTCTTCAGCTACGCGGCCGTACCGACGAGCCTTCTCGGCGGTTACGCATTCGTGGTCTGGGGTCGATCGACCCCACGGCTGCGAGCCGCGTTGTTCGGCCTGCTTCTGGCCGGAAACCTGATCCATCTGGCCGCGCGCCTCAATGCCATCGAGCTCGAGCGAGACCGCCATATGCTCGAGTCACCGAGCCACATCGAGCTCCTTCGTCCACCAGGCTCCACTCCGCCCGGTCAACGACCTTGAGTCTTGCCGGCGAAAAAGGCCGGGAGCGCCCGCGAGCTCGGACACGGGAGCCGGTCGTTGCGGCGGTCAAACCTCGCCTTCTTGTTGAGAAGGAGCGGGGGAAGCCATAGCCTGACGAGGAAACGCCTGGCGGCGCCGGCGGGCCTTCGCTCGCCGAAGTCCGACGGCACCTGCCCCCGGGAAGGACCGACCCATGCTTCGACGAATCGATCTGCTCTTCATCTTCGTACTCATCGTAGCGCACGGGCCGGTGGCCGCAGCCCTGACGTAGGGGACCTGACGGCTCAGCGAGTTCAACCGATGCCCGGACGCGCACCGCGCGCGGGAGCACAGGAGACCGAAGATGAGAAGAGCCCGATTCGCTGTCGTCGTACCCCTTTTGATTCTTCTCGCCGTGGCCGGCTGCTCGGACTCGGGGACGGACGATTGTCCGTTGGCCGAGCCCTACTGTGGTGGCGATTTCCCACTGAACACCGCAGATACGACCGAGTACGGCCCCGCGTGGACCAATGTCATCACGACCTTCTATCCTTGCTACGGGCCCTACGCGCTCTGCTACTACGCCGACTGCACACCGGGATCCGACGGCACCGTATCAAACTGCCCCTGCACCACGTGGTACGGACTCAACTTCGTCGAGGGGAGTTCTATTCTGAACCTCCCCGTCTACGAAGCGAACCAGGAGGTATGCCTCGCGGATCCGGACCGATGTCAGCGGCCCAACGGCGCTCCGGTCTGCGATACGATCAATCAGGAGACCTTCTACGAGACCGTCCCCGGCGTCACCGCCATCTCCGACTTCAGCTTCCAAGGATTCACCGCCAGCGCCGCGATCGGCTCGGACTGCACCGACGACCCAGGGCTCTATTCGGGATGCATGACGACCGCCTGCTATCCCGCCGAGGACGGGCTCGTGAACTGCGTGTGCCCGGTGGCCAACGGGCCCTTCCAAGTCGGAACGGAAGACGTCGCTTGCAGCATTCTTCCCGACACGTGGTCGGCGGCCTATGACCCGAACAGCGGCGGGGTCGTCCCGCCGCCGCCACCCGACATCCAGTGCTTTCCTGATGCCGGTTCGAACGCGGGCAATCCGATCGCGTGTCCGCTCTATGACGACACCACGACCCTGCCTCCGGACAGCGGCGTCGACTGTGCGACGGTGTGCGATGAGTACAGCAGCTGCCAGAACGACACCGGGGTGGAGATCGGCTACACCTGCGACGCGACGCTTTGCACCTCCCAGGTGCAAGGTCTGATTCTCGACGCGTGCACCGGCCTCGAGTCGTGCGACATCCCTGAGGTCTTCGACGCGGAGTTCGCCGCCGGCTGCAGCTGTTGTGCGAGCCAGTTGTGTGATTGCGAGGCCGGCTCCGCGACCAACGACGAGATCGCCAGGCTGAATGCTGCCCAGCGCGCCGCCGGAGAGACCCCGCAGTGCGACATCAACGGCACGCTCTGCGGCACGCCGAGGTGATCGCTACCCGCCGATCGACCTCCGGCGATCCTGCGGGAATGGAACGGCTTCCCGAACACGCTATTCTTCGCGGCCGCCCCAGATGACCGCGCCCCCAAACAGCAAGAACCCGATCGAAGCCCTGCGGGGCCGAATTCTGACCATCGAGAAGGAGGTCCAGTCGGGCACGTATCGACCCGGCCCGTGGGCGGCCGCAACACGAGAAATTCGGGGGTTGCCCGCAGCCCAGCGGCGCGCCCTTGCCCAGGACGTCACCCGCACGAGCAACGCACTGCACCGGCGCGCCGGTTATCCTGAGGTGAGTGTCCTTCTGGGCATCGGCGCGGAATGCGCGGCCGGGGTCGTCTCGATCGTCCCATTGATCGGGGGCGCCGACACACAATCCAACGCGCTCACGATGGCCGGTGCTGCGCTCTTGGCCACCGTCGCCCAACCGCTGCTCAAGATCGCGGTCGGCACGCTGCTGGGCGTGCGCTACGCGTACGCGTTCCTCCGGATGTTCGAGCCCCGCTTCAAAATGCAGTACGGCTCCTACCTCTCGCGGCCACGCTTGGCGCGCATCCTCTACCACCTCTGTGGAACGGCCGGGACGCCACTCGCCCTCGCCTTCGTGTCCGGCCTCGCCGCGCTCCCCGAGTTTGCCCGCATGGCCTGCTACGGCCTCGCCGTCGCCTTCGCCGCGCTC
Organism: Deltaproteobacteria bacterium; assembly: GCA_029262355.1. GTDB lineage: Bacteria > Desulfobacterota > Binatia > UBA12015 > UBA12015 > VGTG01. The sequence goes on along the minus strand of JAJCZO010000275.1, from coordinate 3,636 downwards.
AACGCGGTTTTCTTCGGCGCCGCCCTTCTAGGATTCCGGCGGATCGGCCCCGTGCGGGTGTCGATCACGAGCGGAGGAAGTGCCGGCGAGGAACTCCGCGGCGCCTGAGCACGCTCGCGAGATTGGTCGGTGGCGAGACGGCACCAAGGCGGGAGGCCCCGGCCCCAGCGGATTGTGTTCTTCCCTAAGGCCTCGGGCACAAGTAAGGGGTGACACTGTCCCACCCGCGATGGAGAAAGCAGAATGTCCTCACGATCCTTCGTCCTTGCCGCCCTCACCTTCGCGTCGTGCCTTCTCTGCCCGGACCGGGCACGCGCCGTAGATCCCGACTCCGAGTCGATCGGGTGCGACCGGGCCGACGAGCGGATCACGATCTCGGCCAGCGCTCATCTCGACCCCTCGTGCACGTGGACGAAGGGCGTGAAGGTCGCCGCGTCCGACGTCACGCTCGACTGCCAAGGCGCCCGCATCGCCTCGTCCACGCAGCGCTACGGCATCCACATCATCGCCGCTACCGACGTCGCGCTATCCAACGTTACGATTCGCAACTGTCACATCGAAGGGTTTCTCAACAGCTTGCACATCGAACGCGAGGGATTCCGTGAGCTTCCCGAAGGCGTCGAATACGAGAACTCCTTCTCCGACATCATAGTCGAGGACAGCACGATGCGGAACTCGCATGGAGTCGGCATCTTCGTCAACGGATACGTAACGGACGTCACGCTCCGGAGGCTGCACATCGAGGGCACGGGCAGCGCGGGCATCTACCTGGAGACGGGCTCCAAGGACAATGTCGTCGAGGACAACCAGATCGTGAACAACGGGTACCGCGAGAACGGCCCGGAAGGCCAATTCTTCGAGTTGGCCGGATTCACCTTCTGGTTCTGGGGTCCCGGCCGCGCAGGAGTCGCGATCGACGGATCGCGCACCAATCTGGTCCGCAACAACTACTTTGCCGGGAACTCCGCGGGCGGCATCTTCCTTTACAAGAACTGCGGCGAGTATCCCGAGCGCGATCGCTACTTCGAGCGCCGCTACGGCGCGCACGGGAACGTGATCGAGAACAACACCTTCGCGGGTGAAGACACCGGGGTCTGGATCGGGTCACGCATGGCGGAGAACACCCTCCCGATGAACTGTACGGATCCGGAGTTTGCGCCGGGCTACCGGCTGGATCACGCCGACGACAACTCCGTCCGCAGCAACGTGTTCCACGACGTGACCTACGGCGTTCGCGTGGAGGACGACCGAGCGATCGTGGAGAACAACGAGTTCTTCAGTACCGACGGCGCCCACGTCGCGGTGATCTTGGGGACTCCCATCCGCACCTCCGTTCTCGGCCTGCCGGTCGATGGAACGCGCATCCTGGGAAACCGCGCCCACATCGAAGGCAGCAAGAACCCCTACCGCTGGGTCCACGGGCACGTGAGCACGACGTTCGCGGGAAACCAGAGCCTCGGCCGACCGGTGGGCTTGTGCGAGGGAGTGCCACCGGCCCGCGGCCCCTTCGTCATGACCATCGCGTTCGTCGCAGCAGATCGGAACGAGCCCCCGACCGGGGAGCCGCCCGTGCTCGCGCCTCCCGAGCCGCTGCCGCCCTGCCCGATCGCGTGCGGCCTCGGTGTCGAGGTAACCTCGCCGAAGCTCGAAATCCGGCGCCTGGCCACACCGCCCGGCGACGACACGCTCTCGTTCCGGGGGCGCCTGGTCCTGCCGGACCCCTTCGAGCCGACCCTCGATCCGATCGAGACCGGAATCGCGCTCGTCGTCGAGGACGCAGCCGGCAAGCGCTTGGTCGACCTCTCGATCCCCGGTGGTGCCTACGACCCCGAAGCGCGAGAGGGATGGAAGCAGCTTCGTGCACGGTCCGGCTGGAAGTACGTGAACCGGCACAGATCGCCGCCCGGCGGGATCCGGGATGTCGTGATCCACGACCTATCACGACGCCAACCCGGGACCCTCGATCTCCGAGTCCGGACGCGACGTGGCGCGTTCGCGATCTCCAGCGGAGACCTACCGCTTACGGCGCTCGTCAGCCTCGACCCGCCCACCGCGGAGACCGGCCAGTGTGGTCAGGCCAGGTTCGCCGCCGCCGGGAGGTGTTCTCGAACTCCCAAGCGCGTGATCTGTCGGTAGCGCACTGCCGTCGACATCGAGTGAACGCCTTACCGCCCCTCGACGGCAGCCGTGTTCGGGAAGCTCGAGCCCGCGCGGAATCAGAACGCAGGACGGGTCACTTCCAGCGCGGTGTCCTCACGGCTCTGATCGACCCAGATGAGGGCGTCGACATCAAAGCCAGCCTCGCGCGCGAGCGAGATCAATTCCTCCCGTCTCTCACTGGCCAGCGACCGCTCGCGGGACAGGAACCAGAGATACGACCGGTCTGGTCCCGAAACTACGGCGTCGCGGTACTCCCCATCCAGAGCGATCACGTGATAGCCTCCATAGAAGGGGCCGAAGAAACTCACCTTCAGACTCGCTCGCGTTGGGTCGCCTTGCGAGTAGGCTCGGCCGACCGCCTCGCGCCACTCCCCGGCCGACGAATCGTAGCCGCGGTTCACGACACGAAGTCCGCCGTCTTCGCTCGCGGTGTATGTCGCCGAGACGCTTTGAAGCCCTCGCTCGAAGGGGTGGTCGAGACGAGCGATCTCGTACCACGTGCCGAGATAGCGTGCGGTATCGAAGTTCCCTACGGGCTCCAGCCCGTCCGGGATACTCGTACATCCCAACGCTCCAAGAAGCGCCGCGGTGCAGATCGTTCGAATTTTCCTGAGAAGAGTCATCCGGAGCCCCCGAAGCAGTCGCTTCACAGCTACGCGCTCCTGCTCGAGTGGCAAGCCTCCAATCTCTTCATTTCGTCACTTCCCCCGAGAAAAAGATCCTCTACGCTGAGCGCGTGGAGCAAGGAGATGCGATCATCCTGGTAGACCACGGCAGCAGGCGCCCGGAGGCCAATGCGCAACTCGAAGAGCTCGCGAACCTCCTCGTGGAGCGGCGTCCGGGCTGGTCGATCCGCTGCGCCCACCTCGAAATCTGCGCTCCACACGTCGCCGATGTGGTCGACGGCTGTGTGCGCGACGGGGCACGAACGATCTTCCTGCATCCCTTCTTTCTCCTGCCCGGGCGCCACGCCCGCGACGATTTGCCGAGAATGGCCGCGGACGCTCGGGATCGACACCCGGGGATAACCATCCATGTCACCGAGACGGTGGGACTCGACCCCAAGCTCGTCGAGATCGTACTGGATCGAATCGACGAGGCCGTGAGGCCCGAGCCGACACCGCATGAGTCCTGATCGCGCCGCGCGTTCGCTCCACAGGCGCCACGCGTGTCCGGGCCGATGGAACCGGCGCGTGTTCCCCAATCCACGAACGACGCGGAGACTGCCCATCGTCTTCTCTGTGGTGCTCGCACTCGGCGCCAACGCTCGAGCCGCCGACCTCCCCCTGCCGGAACCCGTGATCCCGAGCGACAACGCAACGGCCGAAGCGGCGAGCCTCCCCGCGACGACACAGACTCAGCCCGCTCCACGATCTTCGCGCGGGCCACTGCTCGCGGCTGGCTACCTGCACGGATTTCGTGCGGCGATCGACGGCGGCGGGTCTTTCTCGACGGAGACCGGATTCGCCGCTGGCC
>JAJCZO010000274.1 GCA_029262355.1 Deltaproteobacteria bacterium | reverse complement strand
CCTCGTACGGTCTCCTCGGCAGCCTCCAGAGCCATCGCGAGACGTTCGACGTCCTCGAGATCGAACCCGGCCTCGGCTGGGCGGATCAGGAGCAGCAGCCGCGTGCCATCGGGAGAGGCGAGCGCGTCGGCACCGGGATCCAAGGCCCGATCGGGGCGTGACGCAGAGAGTGCTTCGCCCAGCACGATCGACAGCCCAAGCGGGTCAGCGACCATCGCCGGACCCAGCCCCACCGCACCAGGCACCGAGAGTGCGCTCTTCATGCCGGCGACGGTCGCATCCACACGATCCACGGAGAGCCGATCCGCGACGTCGTCGTGCCTCTCGAGCGGCATCAGGCGCGCGAGCGCACCCTCGCCGAGCTCACGTAGGAAGGCCCCGCGATCGACCCCGGCGCGAACTTCGAGAATCTCGGGACGCTCTCGAAGTGCATCGGCGAAGGCCACGGCGAACCGCCGGGCCGAGGCGGGCTCCGTACCACGCACGACGGCAATCACGAGATCCTGTGCACCGAACCGCTGCACGAACCGTTCGTAGTCCGCGAACCGCGGCGTGCCCGCTGGCAACATCGACACGAGGCCGACGTCGAACTCGAGACGGAGCAGAGAGAGAGCCCCGAGTAGGGCCACCACCACCGACACCACGAGCACGCGACCTGCGCGCGCGGACAGCCAACCCACGTACCGAACGATGCGCGGTGCCGGGTTCGTCATCGACCGGACTCGACGGCCCGCAGCAGCTTCGTCATCGACCCGCCTCGGCAGAGGCCGGCACGTCGAACAATCGGTCGTCGAGAGGCAGGTTCTGCTCCTGAGCGAGAATATCGACGGTCGCACGCCAGCCGCGAGCCTGCGACGCGATCTCGATCCTCGTGGGCAGAAGTGCCTTGAGCGCACAGTCTCGGTCGAGATAGCGGACCTCTATGACATCGGGAGTACCGTCTCCCCCCCGAACCAGGCGCTCTTCGTCCACCCCCAGGGGGCCGACGCGGACATCACGCGCAAGAGCTTGAGCGGTGTCGGGGTCCAGCCGGAGCCAGCCGGGCTCCGCGGCGAGTCCCGTCGGCGCCGTCCGGCAACGCGGCCGCCATAGCGACCAGAGCGCCAAAGACAGCTCGGCTTCGGGCTCGGGAACGGACTCACCCGACCGAAGCATCAGTGCGATCGGTTCACCCGAGAGTGGTCGCCGAATGAAGCCTCGCACGGCCGTTCCATCTCCGACCCAAGTCGCATCGTGCACGGTCATGCCGCCGAACCCGAACAACTTCACGCGAACAGCGTCCGGACGGCGCACCAGCAGTACGCCGTCCGAAACACTCACGTCACCATCGACCACGACCGTGGCGCGAAAGCGGGCCTGGAGCGTCTCGACGGACACGTCGTCTCGGCACACCCGTTCGACTGGTGTTCCCGCCGTCTCGGGGCACGGTGTCGTCGGCCACTCCCCCGACAGGGGACGCTGCGGCGCGCACGCCGCGACGACCAACAGGGCCCCGGTTACGAAGATGCGCCCCCTCGTCCCCACGCAGGTCACGGTGTCACCGACGCGCACCAACCGCCAGAGCACACGGACGACCTACTCGAAGATCTCGATCTCGCTGCGATCGCCACCGGCCTCAAATAGAACGACCCGCCGGGGCACACCCGTCGCCGGAATCAACTCGAGCTCGATCGAGTCGAGAGCCCGCGCGAGCCCCGGGTCCTTGGGGGTGAGTCGGAACGCACCCGGTTGGTTCCCCGCCGCGACGTCGAAGGCTGCAGCGATCTCCCGCGCACTCGCGCCGAACACGCCGGAGAACCCCCCCGGCAGTGACGCAAACGGACCGAGCATCGCTGCCGGGATCTCCTGAAGTTCTCCAGGCCGCCCCGTGCGCAGCACGCCTCCCCGCGTGTCGACCACCAGGGGCTCGGGATCGACGACCTCCCACCGCAGGCCGTCAGGGAGCTCGAACCGTACCCGGCCGGAAGACATCAACGGCTCGCGTAGGAGTGCAATGTGCTTGGTCTGACGAAACCGCGCCTCGAGCGCCTCAGAGCTTCGCCGGCCCAGAATCGTGGCGAGCTGAGCGGCAGCGTCCTCCGCAAAGATGGCCGACGGAGCGAAAACGCTCAGGAGGACGGCGAGAATCGCCGGGACGCGCGTCCGGAACACGCTCGTCTTCAGCTCGCCGCCGCGGCGCGCTCGCCTTCGATGAAGTCCGTAAGGGCGTCGATCGACGCGAACGCGGCCCGCGCGACGTCCTCGTCGGGGATCGCCACCTCGAACTCTTCTTCGATCAGCACGACGAATTCCAGCGCGTCGATCGAGTCGAGGCCAAGACCCTCGCCGAAGATCCCGTCGGAATCTACGATGCTCTCGGGCTCAATCTCCAGCCGAAGACCCTCGACCAGGATCTCTTTGGCGCGCTTGGCTATGTCCACTCTCGTCATGATTCGACCGGGAGCGGTTTTACCGGCGGGCTCGGGCAGACACAACTCGCGCCCTCGCAGGCTGTTGAGGAGCTCCTCCCGTCGCCAGGCATGCCCCGTTTGGGCCGGGTGCCTGCGTTGCGAAGGCTCCCCAGAGTGCCCGACGATCGCTTCGTCTCCGCGCCTCGGCCTCGGGTGCGCATCAACGCCCCTGGCTCGGTCCGGAGCTCTTCAACAACCTTGCTGCCCGTGCAGCGCCGTCGACATAACGTGACCGCCGTGGCCGCCCCTCGATGTCGACTCGTTCACGCTATGTCGACGGCGGTGCACTAGAGCCTTCGGATCAGCGCCTGGGCAAATTCGGACGTTCCGAGCTCACCGCCGATATCTCGGGTTCGGTCTCCCGCGCCGAGAGCCCCATCATACGCCGTTCGGATGCGCTCCGCGCTCGCGCGACACGCCTCGTCCCCCCGCGTCTCGCCGAGGTGGTTCAGCATCATCACTGCGGACATGAGAAGCGCGAGTGGATTCGCGCGATTCTCGCCGGCGATGTCGGGAGCCGACCCGTGCACAGCCTCGAACACCGCGCGCTCATCTCCAAAATTCGCGCCCGGAACCACGCCTAGCCCCCCAACGAGCCCTGCACAGAGATCGCTCACGACGTCGCCGTAGAGATTCTCCATCAGAAGAACGTCGAACTGCGCCGGATTCTGCACCATCTTCATGCAGCCCGCGTCGATGATGACGCTTTCGAACTCCACATCGGCATCCTCCTCCGCGTGCACCCTTGCGGCCGAGCGAAGGAAGAGCCCGTCGGTGAGCTTCATGATGTTGGCCTTGTGAAAGACCGTGACCTTCTTGCGGCCACGGCTCTTCGCGTACCGAAACGCCCACCGCGCGATGCGGGTGCAGGCCGCGTCGGTCGCGACCTTCAAGCTCGTCACGACTCCAGCGGTGATCTCGTTCTCGACCCCGCTGTACAGTCCCTCGGTGTTCTCCCGCACGACCACCAGGTCGACGTCGTCGTAGCGACTAGCCACACCGGCCAGGTTTCGTACGGGCCGAACCGCGGCGTAGAGATCGAGCGTCTTCCGGAGCTTTACGTTCACTGACGTGAAGCCTTCGCCAACCGGCGTCGTGCACGGCCCCTTCAGCGCGACCCCGGTGCGCCGGATCGCGTCGAGGGTCGTGTCGGGAAGGACGTCACCGCCTTCGTCGAGGGCAGCGAGCCCTGCCTGGTGCGTCGCCCAAGAGATCGGGGCTCCCGCTCTTTCGAGCACTTGGCAGACGGCATCGGACACCTCGGGCCCAATGCCGTCGCCGGGAATCAAAACCACTTCGTGAGTCATGTCTTCGAGGTTAGCTCGCGAAGACGAGATCCACGATCAAGAAAGCTCGCGATCGATCGCCGAGGCGCTCGCAGTTTGACGCGAAACGAATTGCCGTTTGTCGATGTCCAGTCGATCCCCAAAGAGACTCTCGAGGATCTGCCATTGCTCGCGAAGCGTTCGGGCAATGATCGGCATGGAGAACCCGTGGCGAAGCACCTTCTCGGTGGCCTGCAGATAGTTGACCGAGCCGGTGCCTTGGTGACGTTGTGCGCTGCGCTCGGGCGGAGCATCGAGACCGATCATGAGACGAAGCGCTTTGAGCGCCCGATCGAGATAGCCGCGGTCGGCGTCTGCGCGCTTCTTGAAGTACGCGACGAACCACTGCTGATGCCGGCGCTCATCGAGCGATACCCGGTGCAGGATTTCTTTCAGCACCGGCTCGTCGGCCGCCTTTGCGAGCTGTTGGTAGAGGTGGATGTTCAGGGTCTCGCCCAACACGTTCACGAGCGTGACCCAGTGTTCATCCCGGTACTCGTCTGGGTCGAAGTCCTTCTGCTTCTGCACCACGCTCGCCTCGGTATGCGCGGACGCCATCTCGTGGCCGACATGCCGGCAATAGTGACGAACCACGTGAAAGTGCTTCGCCTCCTCACCCACTTGGTACGTTGCCCACGCCGCGAACTCTGCGTCGAAGAGCATCACCGCGAGCTGATTCACGACGATCGTGGGCGCGTTGCCCTCGACGATCGCGATCTCTCCGATGCAGTCGACGACCCTGTGATCTGCTTCGGTCAACGTCGCCGGATCGACGCTTTCGATCTCACGTCTCACGTCGGACATCTTCCAACGATGCGCCTCCGCCAGATCCAGAAACTGATCGTAAAGTGCCCAGTTGTCGTCGGCCTCGGCCAGCGCGTTCGGAAGCCGCCAGGTGAACGGCCCTGGACGGACGGCTGGGGCCGATGCTCTCCTCTCCTCAGCCATGTGGGCCGAGCCAATCACGGGCCCGCGGAAAAGGAAAGAATCGGGCCGACGCCCCGGAATACGGGCATGGTCGGGGAAACACCTGATGTCGTTCTCGCCCCGGCTCATCGCTTTCGTCGATGGGCTTCCCCTCTCGTAGCGGGACGAAGGCGGCGGGCCTTCGCCGACCACCTGACCGGCAGCGCTGCGTTGGTTTCCCACCGTGTGCGGCGCGACGAGCCACGGGGGCACTCGCGCCGAGGGTTTCCAATGTCCGCCACGAGTCGCTACGGCTCCAGGGAACGATGCGTGCGTGTGACGTCCTCGTGATCGGTGGAGGCCCAGCGGGATCGACGGCGGGTCATCTGCTCGCCCGGGCCGGCCGTGATGTCGTGGTCTTGGAACGCGAGCGCTTTCCGCGCTTTCACATCGGCGAATCGCTTCTGCCCGCCAACATGCCGCTCTTGGAACGCCTCGGTGTGCGCGCGGCGCTCGATGATGCCGACTGCGTCACCAAGTTCGGCGCGCGCATCGTGGCCGCAACCGGAACCCCGTCGGTGCGAATCCGCTTCGCTGACGGTCTGCTTCCCTGCCCACCGAGTGCTCTCCAAGTCGTTCGCGCGACGTTCGACGAGATTCTGCTCAGGGCCTGTGCCCGTTCGGGGGCCGATGTCCTCGAGAAGCACGCCGCGACCCACGCGAAGCGCGACCCGAACGGCTGGACCGTTCGGGTGCGCGGCGGTGAGCGAGAAACCGAGATTCGCGCCCGCTACCTCGTCGACGCGAGCGGCCGCGAGACGTTCCTCGCCACGAGTCGGCGCACCAAGCAGATGGCGCAGAAGCATCGGCGTGTCGCCGTGTACGCCCACTTCTCAGGCGTACCACGCGACCCGGGGCCCGACGCGGGCGATGTCCTCCTCGCGGTGCGTCGAGACGGATGGCTCTGGGTCATTCCGCTCGCGAACCGAACGACGAGCATCGGACTGGTCGTGCAAGGAAACGCCCTTCGGCAGTTCGACCGAACGCCACAGGATGCCTTCGAACACGCATTGAAGCACACCCCGGCCCTCGCCGACCGCACACGCGACGCGACGCGGATCTCACCCGTGCACGTCACGAGCAACTATTCCTACGAGTCGGGTTCCGCGGCCCGCGACGGAGCGCTCGCAATCGGAGACGCGCTCGCGTTTCTCGACCCGGTGTTCTCTACCGGCGTTTGGCTCGCGATGGGCGGGGCCGAAACCGCGTCGGCGGCGCTCGACCAGTGCCTCGCCGAACCGGCGAAAGCGAAGGTCACGCTCGCGACGTGGAGCGCCGCCCAAGCACAGACCAACCGGTACTACTGGCGCCTGATCGAGTCCTTCTACACACCCGAGTTCATCGACTTGCTTCTTCAGCCGTCCGACGTGCCACTCTTCCGCAGCTTGGTGCCCGCATTGAACAGCGTGTTCGCCGGCGTGGGGCCCGGAACCTTCGGTCTGCAAGCGCGACTACGCCTGTTCGAGATGCTCCAGACGTTTCACCGCCGCTTCAACCTGCAACCCCGGCTGGATCTCGGATCAATATTTGATCCTTGACGCGTGACGCTACAACCGGCGGCGGTCGAGCTTGCCGCGGTCGTTTCGTGGGAGCGCGTCGCGGATCTCGATCGATCGCGGAACCTTGTACGAGGGCAGCACTCCCTTGCATCCACGGACAATGCTCGCGCGATCGACCCCCGCCTCTGCCGCAACGACGGCGCGAAGCCCTTCGCTGACGTGGGAGCGAGCATAGGGCACGACAACGGCATCGAGCACGCCCGGGATCGCTCGAAGGACTCGCTCGACCTCCACCGGATGAACCTTGTGGCCGTGGATTTTGACGAACTCTCCGACGCGCCCGAGCAGATGAAGGCGGCCCTGATCGTCGATGCGGCCGAGATCCGACGCCAGCAGGCTCCCCTCGTCGATCTCGGCGCTCACCGCCGGAAGGGTCCCCGCCGCGACCGAGCCACTTTTCACCCGTATGCGCCCGACGCCGTCTTCGGCGTCGAGAAGCTCGAGCGAAACTCCGTCGAGCGGCCGGCCCACGCATCCGTCGGGCACAGCCGAGGTTCCTTCCCGGTCGAACGCGATACCTCCGCACTCCGTGGCGCCGTAGAAGCTGCGCGGGCGTAGATGGAACCGCTTGGCGAAGGCCTCCCGGGTCGCCGCGGGAAGCGGTGCGCCCGCCGAAATCACGAGTCGCAGGGCGCCGAGCGGCGCTTCTCCCGCGGCGACCGAGCGCGCGAGGACATCGAGCAACAGCGGAACCGCGGGCCACACGGTAACGCGAGTCTCGCGGACGACCGTGAACAGGCGCCGCGGCACCAGGTCCGACACGAGTACGGCCGGGGTCCCGAGCATCGCCAGCGTGCCGAGCACGTTGTCGAAGCCGTAGGAGTGCGCGAGCGGCAGGGTTGCGAGATTTCGGTCCTTTGGGCCAATGCCCATCGTCGAGCAGATCTGCGCGACCCCGGCCTCGAGCGCTGCACCCCGCACGGCAACGGCGCGTGCCTCGCCGGTCGAGCCAGACGTGAGTTTCAGCACGGAGACCCCGTCGGGGATCTCGATCCCGACCTCACTGCCGTCGACGAGGTGCGAATCCAGTGCGGGGCCGCGCAGCACGACACGAACCCCGATGGCGCACGCCAGGGCCTCGATGTCAGCGACGCTCCGCTCGCGATCGATTGGCAGGGGCACGAGCCCGGCGCGCCAGGCCGCCAGAACCACGGCGATCAGCTCCGGGGTGTTCTCCGATTGGACGGCGACGACCCCAGCCGGCGATGCGGCTCGTCGGACGACCCCTTCGAGCCGATCGACCAGAGCCGCCAATCCGTCACGCGTGAGCGACCGGCCCCGGTCTACATCGAGGACCGCTTCGGCGGAGGGCTCCTGGCGGCGAAGTTCCTCGAACCTCGTGTACAGAGCTTCACCCACGCCGCCTCCGGTTGCTCCCACGGCTGGCTTTCGCCAGCATGCTGGGGGTGCCCTCACGGTCGAGGGTGCGCGAAATCATGGATCTCGAGCTGTCCGGGAAGAGGGCCCTCATCACCGGCGCGAGCCGGGGAATCGGGCTGGCCACCGCGCGACGTCTCGCCGCGGAGGGCGTGCGCGTGGCGCTGAACGCCGGGCACTCGCGCGAGAACCTCGATGCCGCGGTCGCCCAGATCGAAGGTGGAATCGCCTGTTTCGCCGACATCTCCGACCCGAAAGCCGTCGACGACATGTTTCGCTCCATCAAGAAGGAAATGGGGGGGATCGACATCTTGGTGAACAACGCGGCGGTCACGCGGGACTCCCTCGTGATGATGCTGCAACCGGCCGCGTGGCGCGAGGTTCTTGCCGTCAATCTCGATGGCGCCTTCCACTGCTCACGGGCCGGACTTCGATCGATGATCGGTAGCCGATGGGGTCGGATCGTCAACGTCACGTCGCCCGCGGCGTTTTTCGGCAAGCCCGGAGCCGCGAACTACGCCGCGGCCAAGGGCGCCCTCGTCGCACTGACGAAGACTCTGGCCGGCGAGTCTGCTCGTCATGGGATCACCGCGAACGCGATCTGCCCCGGGTGGGTCGAGACCGAGATCGTGGCAGGCATGTCCGAGGACGCGCGAGCTGCCGAATCGGCGCGGATTCCCGCCGGCCGCTTCGCTGAGGCGGAGGAGATCGCCGACGCCATCCTGTTCCTGACCTCCGAACGAGCCCGCTACGTCACCGGCACGACGCTGGTAGTCGACGGCGGCCTCACCATGCGCTGAAGTGATGCCGACCCAAGAACGACGACGCGTGGTCGTCACCGGAATGGGAGCGATCACCTCGGCCGGGCTGGGCACCGAGCCCCTCGAACGGGCTCTGCGCGGAGACACGAATTGCTTCCGCCGGGTCGACCTGTTCTCGACCGATGGCCTGCGTGTCGACATCGCCGGACAGGTCGACCGGATCCCAGACTCCGCACTGGCCGGCACTGCCGCGCGGCGACGCGCCTCACGGTCGGATCGGCTCGTGTTGTTCGCCGTCGAACATGCGCTACGCGAGAGCCGGCTCGAAATGTCTCGCGAAGACCGGGGGCGGGTGGCCACCTCGATCGGGACGTCCACCGGGGGGATGCTCGAGACCGAGGCATTCTACGAAACGCGACTCTTCGAAACTCCGGCCGGACGCTTTCGGCCGCAGCTCTTGTCCTCCACGGTGGGTGCACCCACGGACATCGTCGCCGCTTCGATCGGCGCGTTTGGCCGGCGGCTCGGGCCCTCGACCGCATGCTCGAGTAGCGCCATCTCGATCGCGATGGGGCTCACCTGGATCCGCTCCGGCGCGGCAGACGTCGTGGTCGCCGGCGGAACCGACGCGCTCTGCCGCATGACGTACACGGGGTTCCACGCCCTGCAGGCGCTCGCGCCGGAGCCCTGCCGCCCCTTCGATCGTGACCGCCAAGGCCTGACTCTCGGCGAAGGTGCTGCCGTCGTGATTCTGGAGGAGGAAGAGCGCGCCCGACAGCGCGGCGCACCCATCCTGGGCGTGCTGCGAGGCGCCGGGCTCTCGTGCGACGCCGCGCATCCGACGGCCCCCCACGCCGACGGTCTCGGCGCCAGCCAGGCGCTGCGAAGCGCGCTCACGGACGCCAACCTCTCTGCGGACGAGGTCGAATACGTGAACGCCCACGGCACGGGCACGCCGCAGAACGACGCGTGTGAGGCGCGCGCCCTTCACTCGGTATTCGGCGAACGCAGCGCGCAGCTTCCCGTATCGTCGACGAAAGGGCTCCTCGGCCATCTCCTCGGAGCCGCCGGCGCAGTCGAAGCCGTCGCGACGGTTCTGGCCCTCAACGGCGGGTTCGCGCCACCGACCGTTGGGCTGGAGAACCCCGATCCCGAGTGCGCTCTGGATCTGATCCGTGGGCGCGCCCGCGACCTGCGCTTCACGATCGCTGCGTCGAACTCCTACGGCTTCGGCGGCAACAACTGCAGCCTCGTCCTACAGCGACCATGACGGACTCGGTCGTCGTCACCGGACTCGGGTTCGTGAGCCCGCTCGGCACGGGCGCCGAGGAGGTCTGGAAGAACTGGTGCAGCGGCGAGAGCGGTGTCCGCCGGCTCCGAGACGACGACCCCAGGCTCGCCCGTGGGGTCGATCCAATCGCCCTCCCCGACGTGGGTCGAGCCGGCTGGGTTCGCGGCTTTCAACCGAAGGAACACATCCGGTCGTCACATCTCCGGCGCATGGATTGGTGCTCTCGGATGTTCGTCGCCTGCGCAACACAGGCCGCCCACGACGCCGGGCTGGCCTTGGGCAGCGACCAAGACCAAGTCCGAACGGCTCTCGTCGTCGGGTCGTGCTTCGGCAACCAACGGGAGACCCAGAAGTACATGGAGCGCGTGCTGCGACGGGGCCCGAGCGCGGGGCAGCCGATCCTCTTTCCCAACCTCGTCCTGAACGCGGCAGGGGGTTACGCGGCCATAGAGCTCTCCATTCGCGGCCCCAATCTGACCGTGTCCGAGCATGAAGCGTCGGGCGAGATCGCCGTCACAACCGCCGTCGATCTCCTACGCGCCGGCATGTGCGATCGCGTGGTGGTCGGCGGCGCCGACGAATTCGGATCGGTGTATCTGGGCGCGTTGCGCGAACGCCGTCTCCTCCATGCCGACAGCACCCCTGGCCAGGCACGCTCGAACGCGCGCCGCGGGCGGATCGTGCCCGGCGAAGGCGCCGCCGCTCTCGTGCTCGAGAGCGAACGTTCGGCGCACGCCCGTGGGCGCCGCCCCTATGGCGCGATCGGCGAAGCGCAGAGTGCCGCGGTCGAGGCATCGCCCTACGGCGCGGGCAACCCCGAGCGGGAGGCTACGCGAATCAGCGAGATGGTCGGTCCGGCGACGGTCTCCGCCGTCCTCGGGGGAGCCGACGGATCCGCACCGCGCGACGATCTCGACCGCGCGCTTCTCGATTGCCTCAGCGACCGCCAGGCGCATCCGCCCAGCTACGTTCGATTGGACGGGCTCGTCGGCAGCTGGCCGTCGCGTGGCGCGTTCGCGATCGGCCTGGCGAGCCTCGCCGCCGGGCACCAGGAACTCCCGGGCGCCCAACCGGCGGCCGGCGGTCTCCAGAGAGTCGTGGTGCCCGGCAGCGGACGCAGTGGCGTTCTCGTGCCTGTCGCGATCGACGTGTTAACTTCGCCCGAGTGATCCCTCGCGCTCCATTCCGCGGTGCCTTAGCCGTCGCTGCGCTCGCCGTTCTCAGTGGTTGTTTCGCCTCGGTCGAGCAGTGGGAGAAGACGCGCAAGAACGAGATCGACCCGATCAACTCGGCCATCCATCGACACCTCCCGGGCGACATCAAGTCTCGGGACGTCGACACGATTCTTCGAAACTACGATCTCGAGAAGGGAGACGGCGTCCTCTGGTCGCCCCCCGTCGACATCTCCGGAGGCTTCGCCGAGACCCGCGTGCAGTGGGAGAAGACGGGCACGGAGACCATTCGCCACCGGTACGAGGAGATGTTCGGGCTGTTCGCGGAGATCGACAAGGCCGAAATTCGCATCCACCGTATCCATTGGGACCGGCAGAGCGACGCGGGCTACCCCACCGAGGTCCGCTTCGTCATCCGCGGGACCGGACCAGGGGGCGAGTCGCGCTTTCTCGAGCAGAAGGCGCTCCTTCATATCGATCATCGCAACGGCGAATGGGTCGTCACCCGCGAGACGATCGAGGCGCGCGAGATGATCGAGTCGACCACGCCCCGTTTCGCCGTAGCAACCGGCATGGCCGGCCTGCATGACGTCCACGACCTCGCCGGCTCTCCGCGCTTTCGTCTGATCGGCGAGATGGCCGCGTCGTCGGGCTCGGCCGTCGCCGATTTCAACTGCGACGGCTTCGAAGATGTGGCTCTGCTGAGCACGAATCACATCACGCTCTACCGCAACGCGGCGGACGGATCCTTCGTCCCGGCGAACGACGAGATCGGTCTCTCCGCCGAGTTGCCAATCTCCGGATCGGGCTTGGTGTTCTTCGACGCGGAGAACGACGGGGACCCCGACCTCTGGATCTCCGGCCTGCTCGGCCAGAGGTTCTACTTGAACGAAGGCTGCGGTCAGTTCATCGACCAGACCGACATGGTCGGCATCCAGCCCAGCACCTGGTCGAGCATGCCCGTGGTCGCCGACTACGACGGCGACGGGTTCCTGGACGTCTACGTCGTCCGGATGGGCGATCACCAGAACGCAGCGCCGAGTCCCAGCTGGAACGCCCGCAACGGGGTTCAGGACAGCCTCTACCGAA